>DUNX01000013.1 GCA_012839115.1 Bacillota bacterium | reverse complement strand
CAACTGCTCGGGGTAAAGATGACGTTCAGCGGCGGCGGCAAAAAGTACCGGCCCGTGCAGAGGGAAGGAGAGTACCCAGGCAAAAAAGAGCGCTAATGACCATAAAATAGTTTTTTCGTTCTTAATGGGCTCCATTCCCTTTCAGTTAAGGTATGCTTATTAATACTACAGGGTGATATCTATTTCCTTCCCGGTATGTACGGATATTTTTTCTACATCTACATGGGAATACGTGCGGAAACCAACCGGGTTGTCAGTGGTGAAGTCCGATCTTTCAAAATCGCCTCGCCCTTAACGAACCAGGAAACGCCAAAGAACAATATGGCGCAGGCCTCCAGCCAGAAAACGGGCTTGCAACCCCTCACCAACGGAGCAATTGCCGGGATATTGACAATACCAATGAGGATAAGGCAGGCAATCATCGCGTACCCGCAAAACAGATAGATTAAATTGCGGATAAACTTCTCGTTGGTAGGCGTTTCTTTGTCACTAAGGCGAAAAAGGAAAAGACAAAAATAAACCAGGGTTAGAAAGAAAGCGGCTGTAGAGACCGCATGTAACCGTCCTAAAATAACTGGAAATCCTGGGGTTTCCAGGCCGGGAGCAGTAGGAAACAACGCCACTCCCAGAGCAAAGATACAGGCTAGATTACCGGCGATATCGTCTCTACGTTCGAAGCCGCGGTAGGACCATAAAAATACGGCAATTGCACACAGGCTTCCGACAAACAGATCCCGCATGTCCGTATGGTAATAGGCACTGATTGACTCCTGTAATTCAATGCCCAGGAGTAACCCGCCAACAGCCAGCGTAAACGGTAACCCGATACCAATGGCTCCAATGGCTTTACGGAGGCTGAGATAAGAACGGACCAGATGCTCTTCTTTACTGCGCAGTTGGTACACTTTTGTTCACCTCTTCTATTCTTACCAGCTTTTTTCCTGGGATAGAACACGCACGATTTTTTCGTGCAGTTCTTCCAGGGAAAAGGGCTTGGTTATAACATCGCAAAAACCATACTCTACATGCTCGGCAAGGACCGGGTCATTGGAATAACCGCTGGAGACGATTATTTTGGCTTTTGGGTCCATTGACAGGATCTGCCCGGCGGCTTCTTTTCCTCCCATGCCGCCTGGGATGGTAAGATCCATGATTACTACATCAAAAGGCGCATTCATTTCCCGGCTCTTTTTATATAAAGTAACCGCTTCCTTTCCTTCTGCCGCCTCTTGGACTTGGTGCCCGCAGGCTTCCAAGAACTCCTTCACTGAATTCCGGAGCAAGGGTTCATCATCCATCAGGAGGATTCTTCTCCCTTTTTCTTCAGTTCGGAGCTTTGTTGTTCCGGCTTTCGGTTCGAATTTTTTCTGCGAGGACGGAAGGTATATGTAAAATACTGACCCGTGGCCTACCTGTGAAGAAACTCCGATATAACCGCCATGGTTCTTTATAATATAATAGCTTGACGCCAGGCCCAAACCACTACCCTGCTTTTTTGTGGTAAAATAAGGATCAAAAATCTTCCCCAAGTTTTCTTCAGGAATACCTATGCCCTGATCTTTAACCATTACTTTAACATAATTACCCGGCTTAAGCATCATCCCATTTCCCGGCGGAAGAATTTCATTATGGGCGGAGATCTTAACCACACCACCTCCAGGCATGGCTTGGTAAGCATTGAGCAGCAAATTATGGAGAACTTGACATATTTGCCCCGTATCGATCTCTACTGACCATAAGTCGGGCGGTAAAAAATACTCAATTTTGATTGGGGTGCCCTTAAGAGCAAATTCTGCAGTTTCCTTAATTATTTCGTGGAGAACAACTGTTTGCTTCACCGGTGCGCCGCCTTTAGAGAAAGCCAGCAACTGTTTGGTTAATTTGGCCGCCCTTAAGGTGCCCTTTTCCACGGTTTTCAGATCCTTCGTTGCATCCTGCCCTTTTGCCAGTTTGTATTCGGCAAGTTGCAAATTGGAAAGAATCACCGACAACAGATTATTAAAATCATGGGCGATCCCGCCGGCGAGAATACCTAAAGACTCCAATTTCTGCATCTTCAGTAAATTTGCCCGCTCCTTTTCCAGGGCAAGCTGTTTTACCGATGCCTCCAGGGCTTCCCTTGTTTGCCGGTATAGGGTTATATCCCTGTTGGTACCGGTTAGCTTGAGCGGCTTATTATTTTCATCGTAAGTCAAAGCGATCCCGCGGCTCCAGACCCATTTCCACTTCCCGCTTTTGGTTTTGATTTTATATTCTACATCGCAATATTTTGTCTTTTTCTGCAAATAATCATCTAAAGCCTGGCCCAAGTGGGAATAATGGTCCGGGTGGATATTTTCCTCCAACCATCTTAAGTTATATTCGATCTCTCCTGGCTTATATTCCAAAATTCGCTGCCAATTATCGTCGAACTCTAACCTCCCGGTAGAAAAGTCATATTCCCAGAGCCCTTCATCGGTTCCTTCCATAATCGCTTTAATCCGTTTTTCGTTTTGCTGTAACTGGTTTCTACGAATAGAGTTTTCCAACGATATGGCCAGTAGGTTTATGTAGTTGAATACTAGAGCCATGAGTAACGAGTTGTTGTATACTTCTTTTTCGGAAAGCACGAGATAGCCAAAGCAAAAATCCGCTGTTTTAATGGCATAAGTTGCAAAATTTGGTCTATCAATCAATGGACAGGAATATGCCAGATAATCCTCTGCCTTTCTCTGCGCCTTGCATTCTTGGCATTCTTTAGAGATAAAAGATTGACTCCTATATCCCGGCAGGCACAAGTGGCTTTTTTTAATCTCCAACACGGAATGTAAAAGTCCTTCAGTAAATTCCGCCTTCCTCTGAAGCGTGGGAAGGGTTTCCAAAATGCCGGTTACAGCCAAAAGAAGGGTGCCTGCTTGCTGTTTAGTCTGTCGCAGCATTTTTCTTCTCCCCCTAAAAGGAAAAGCCCGTTGTTTACGAGCAGACGAATAATAAAAAGGATTGTGCATGATCTGGCCGTTGACGATCAACATAGGGTGCATATGTATAATCTCCATCAAGGTAGCGCCGTGTAGGGAGTTAACATCAAATTGACAGACAACAGTCGTAAAATTGTTTTTAAAGAACTCGTCGGCCATGAACTCATACTCAATAAATCTTTCCGCACCCGGCAGGTCACTGGAGAGCCAATTTACTTCCCCTGTAACCCGCAGGCCTTCGACAGGGCTTTCCATAGTCAAGCGGCGCCACTTCTCCATCGTTTCTTCCGGTGAAAAATACCCATTTGGGTAATACATACTCTTAGTAGATTGTACCACTAGTTTTCTTTCCAGATCCGCAGCGGAAATATGAATCTCTTTCTTCTTTAGCCAGTCAAGAATTGCTTCTTTGGTCAAGGAATCTGTAATACACACCACCTGTTCCCCTTTTTGCAAGCCGTCGGCAATAAATTGCAGGATTATACGGTTCTTTCTTTTTTGGTTCCGGTAAACTAAACAAGTATGGGTACCAAGGGGGAGTGCCTGTCTACCTAAACAAAAATCTAAATAAATCCAATTATCGCTACTTTTCTTTTCTTTTTGGTTTATGGGACCATTTTTCTTCTCCATGGGCGTTTCTCCTTTATATCTTAATTATGAAAATTATCTATCGTAGAATATCAAATAGAAAAATACCAGTTTTATTTTCTCGATTATTTTCCAAAATCCTCCTTATGAGTATTCTCCATATCTGACGTGACGGTTCCGGATGAAAAATAGCCGCTGTAGACAGCAAATATGCGTTACGGGAAGGAGAAAATTATAACCCCTTATAGATTGACCATAAAGGGTTATGCAAATATCTCTGTTCTTATGTTGTTCAAATTTTAAACTATGTTGACATGTATCCTCTTAATGGTATACGTATCTACCGGTTTGCCCTTAGCAGCGATATCTTCACCCTTTAACTTGTGGTTGGATAATCGACTCATAGCCCTTCTTTCTTCTTCAACAATTCTCTTGCTTTGGCCACCATTCCGTCGACAATCAGTTCTGTAGCCTTCCGCCCCAGTTCAATTGAGGCTGATTGGCGGGGGTTCTCCCCAAGAATACCAAGGATAGGTTTTTCTTCATGTAAGTAAACACTCATGTCCACACAATCCGGACGCAGATACCACAGGTAAGATGTTTCCCATTTTGCCGCGTGGTCTCCACCAACCGCATCCGTCTCCCCTACATAGTGAAATTCGGTTCCAGCAAATACTTGTGTATCAGCATAGGCAGAGTTGAACTCCTCTATGACTTCGGAAATCCATGTAAGTAAAGGATAGTGCCCACAGAGCAAGCATACTGCCCGCATCTTTAAGGTATGCATTTGGACAAGCACATGAAAGATCAACTCCCTGTAAAACTGCACCTGTTCTTCGGGAATCCGCCGGAAACCATCATACTCTTCTGTGTAGTGTTTTTTCTCAAATCCCATTCGCGCTTTTATTTGACCGTCCTGATCATGGGTAACCTCAAGGAGGCCGGTGGTTCTCGGTTCGCCATACCAAAGGGTTGGAAAGGCAAATCCGCCCGACCGTTCCGCCGCCAACTCGCAGAGTTTCTCCGCTTTCAACGCATCGTTCCCTACGGCCAGGTGTTCGCCGTGCCACTCCAGGCCGCCGAGGCCGATGAAGGCGGCAGGAAAACGGCTTCGCCTTTCGAGGATTTCATAGGGAAGCATCTC
This sequence comes from Bacillota bacterium, assembly GCA_012839115.1. Taxonomy (GTDB): domain Bacteria; phylum Bacillota; class UBA4882; order UBA10575; family UBA10575; genus JAAYGG01. The sequence goes on along the minus strand of DUNX01000013.1, from coordinate 30,169 downwards.
GTGATATCTGACCTTTTTCATAATTTTCTCCTTTCAGTTTTTGTTCCAAGGTTTACAGCCGCCCGTAACCCAATGACTCCTTTGTCACGATATAGATTATTTTATCATAAAATGAATATTGCCGGGTGTATCCGGCGGGGCATCCAAACCGTTTGTGTGAAGAGAAAGACACCTCCCTGGTTCAAGACCGGCCGACCTTCTTTGGAACAGGTTCCTGAACTGTTAACAGGAGGCAGCAAATGCTATCTAGTGTCTAAAGAAAACAGCTATCAGAGCGGTGTGAGGGGGTCGTTTTCTATAATCTCCTCCACTTCCTCATAGCCGGTGGGAAAAGCAAAGTTATAACGGGCCGGGAGGGAAAAGACATATTGAGCGTTCCGCCCGAGTTCCCTTGGTCCCACCGGCGCAGCGCCGACATGAAACTTCTCCTGCTGCATTTTTTTCCATTGGGCAATGGTAAAGACCATGATCGGGATATCCTGTCGCGGGTTGCCGTCCGTCCACTCCGGATGCCGGAACTTAATAACCGGACCGGTCTCCACTGTCTTGCCGTTTCTGCCAAGACCTTCCCATTCCTCAGTCACCACCTGGAAACCCTGCCAAGTCTCTGGTAAAGACAGGGCAAACTTGTACTGCCTGTTTTCATAGACCAGTGCTGAATCTCCCGGTTCCATCCGGCGGATGGTTTCTGCTTTGGCGGTAACAGGATAGATCATAAGCCTGGGATCATCGGTAAAAACAATTTCCACCCTCTCCCCTTTCTGTAGATCATCCACAGTAAGCTCCTGGTCAGTATAACCTTTATAGATCTTGGTTTCGTTACCGATGAGCACATTTGCCTTGTCATAGCCTTTACTGGCGCTATTCTGCGCACCCGTATCTTCGATGAAGATTTTCTTTTCCGATACGCCGGCCCCGCCAGGCAGTTTCGTGATTTCTCCCGCTGCCTCAATCTTCTCGATCTGCGCTACCAGCCAGGCATCTTCGTGTTTGCGGACAGTTATATATTCTTTCGTAGTAAAAGTTGTTTTGGTTGAATCGGTATAGGTGAATTCCACCGCAAACCGGCGAAATTCCTCACCAACCCTGTATCTCTCGGTTACTTTATACTTCTCAATCCACGGGCTTGACGTCCCGGTGGTCCAGTTCATCTCTGTAAACCGGTCGTAGTACTCCTCCTTTAACTCCGGGGACAGGAGCGCGTATTGCCAGGCTCCATTTCTGGTTTTTACTGCTTCCGCCCATGCTTTGGCCGCTGTTAACGGATCGTGCGGTTCCAATGCCTTTTCCAAGAGGTTCACCCGCATTTTTTCAGGGTTGGTTTCTCCGTTTTCAGCCGGTACGCTATTTTTTGCCGGCGCAACTGTAGGTGTTATAAAGAATAAGAGAAGAATACAGAGAATAAGATTGATAAAAAGCGATTTGCCATTCTTCATCGAATCAACCCCTCCCAACTGTCTATACGTGTCAACAGTGAAAAAGTTTCTGCAAATTCTTTACTGATTGAATGGCCGGGAAAAAAGTTATATAATAATGATAACATTCTCAAGAATTTTGTATTCCCTGATATTTTTGATTAGGAGGTTGGTTTTGTGCGGCAGAAGATTTGTTTGGGGTTAATCATTCTTTTCCTGCTGGGAACAGCGGGCTGTGCCGATTTGAGTTCATACGATCTCTCTGGACAAGTTAAATTGACCCTAAAAGACGACGGTCTTCCCTACCTTGAAGTCTATGCGTATAAGCCAAGGCCGAAAAAGGGAACCGACTCTATTTTGGAATCAATATCTGAGGAGTTCAGCAGTGCGGTTAAAAGAGCCTTTACCAGTTATTATGTCTATCCATTTGAGTTATACCCGAAGCTGAGCTTCACCAAAGAGATTCTCCTTAGTGAAGAACCTTATACACTGCAGGTTGATTTCGCCGAGCTTCCACCGGAAAACTTCAGCTACTTAAAGGTGTATGACTCACAAGGGGAAGAAGTCAGGATCAATGCACTTGAAGAAAAGATCCGTGTCGGACGGGACCGTGTTAACATGAGAAGCAGGACCGACGACGGAACGAAACACAGCGGTTACGGTCTGGCCTCTTTTCTTGATCCGTATTCGAACAATGAGTATATCCTGGAGATTGATTATTTAATCGAGTGTATTCCAGTAGTAGTAAGAACTGTAAAAGATGATAGGGGCGTTGCCACAGGTCTTGAAGTAGAAGATGAACGGATCGATATGTTCATCACAGCTAAAATAGGCAACCGTACCTATCTCTACGGCGAGCAGAAACTGGATAGGAAAAAGACTGTACCTATAAGCGTGGTTGATTGGAATCTGGACGGGAGATTCTCCGACGAAGATATGGTCCGGATTGAATACAAAAAGAAGGCAATGTTTTTCCCGATTAATAAGAAGTTTAAAGTAGGAAAGGGCAAGAAAGCCACAAGGTATATTATTGAATTAGAGGAAACTGGTGACGATCAGTATCTTTTAAGTATTGAAGAGGCATAGGTTAGAGTAAAGGTAAGCCCGGCCCGGCACAGCGACGAGGCGTGCGGGCCGCGTGCTTCCTTGTATATACAGCCTGGTCACCGGAGCCTGTAATAAACCCCACCTGCCAGCAGATTTAACCTGCTTGCAGGTTTCAAATTTTTCAGGTCCGGCAAATTCCTCCTCAATCACTGGAGGATTTTTTTTGCCAACTCCTGCGCAACTTCGGGCATGACCTCCGGAAGGTCGTCCATCGTCATTTTCCTGGAGAAAGTGTGGCTGAGCTCTACTTCCTTCAGGACTTTTGCTCCGGGGACCGCAAGAATCTTCGCTGCCACCTGGATCCGGATTCTCCTCCCCTGCTGCGATACAGCCCGGATCTCCCCGGTCAGTACGGCATCGGCTCCCAACAAGCGACCCATATCCATGGCCAGACTGTCGTCAAACCGCTCGCCAAGGGCTTCCGCTTGTTCGCCAATAATGCTTTGCACCCGCCTGTAGTCAATCACAACGTAACGGTGGGCGCCTGCAGCGGCCAATTCGGCATGGACCGCTTGGAGAAGGAAGGCTTCTAGCCCGGGGTAGTCGCTGTAGTTCAGGAAATACAAAACACCCAAAAGCCTTTGTTCCCCTTCCACTTTTACTTTAGCCCGCAGATAGCGATCGCTAAGGTCTTCATAGTAGGGATCAATATGGTAGGCCTGCTCATATTCACGGAGCGCCTCCTCCCACCTGTTCTGTGTCTCATATACCTGTCCCCGCCGGTAATAGACGGCCACCATCTGACGGCCTAAATCCTCCAGCCGGGCACGGGCCAACACAGAATCAGGCTGGTATTTCAGGGCTTTTTGGTAATAGTGCAAAGCATCTTCCAGTTTTTCTTTTTCCCTGGCCTCGTCACCCAAGGCGATCAACATCTTTTCCGCTTGCTCCCTGGCATAGGCCAATTTACTCTTAACGTCCCTGTATTTGGGGTTGATCTTTGCCGCTTCGGCAAAAGCATCGGCCGCCAGATCCCACCGGCCTTGAGCAGCGTAATCTTCTCCCTGCCTGTAAAACCCCTTTGCTTTGCTGTTCCGGGCCGCAGAGCGGATAAGGAGACCCACAGCCACCACCACGGTCACCACAGCAACAGTAGTGATGGTTTCTCTACTGCGATCCCCGGAAGCCCCTGCGGATGAAAACCCTCTTTCCCCTGCCGCAACAGGGATTGATGCGGTCAAAAGAAAAAAGATCAACAATAAAGCCACCGGGAATTTTATTTTTCTCATCGTCCCCCTCACTCCTTTTCGTTTATTACGTTTATTAGAGGTAAAATGATTCGCGCGCGCGATACCCTATAATTAATTTTCATCAGTCGATAATGAAAACCACAGCCGCCTTGGCCAGCAGGTCGTTTTCAGCAGTAGCCTGACGGAAAAGAGCGGCTGCTTCGCTGTTCAGAACAATGTCAGTGGCCTCACCGTCGCTACTCTTAACAGTGTCGACCGCCTTAATCAACAATGGATTTCCCGCCACCCGCGGCATAGCCAGCCCTTTCTCAAGAGAGCGCGAATACGCCACCATGGTTGAAAAATCAGTCCGGTCCACACTGACCATGGTTGGACCGTATAAAAGGTAACCTTTGGCATCAAAGACTTGGGGGTAAAGAGCAGGTTTTACATCAAGTCCTCTGGTATCAATAACAATCCCTGTATACTTTTTCCTGGCGGTTTCGACAGGTCCTGGCAAAATTTCCACCGGTGGAGCCGTTCCCAGGGATGGCAGTTGCTGCACGGTATTGAGGAGCAATGAACTGAGTCCTTTTTGTCCTCCTAAAGGAAGCACCAGTATAATTTCACAGGTGTTCTCCATGTCGAAACTAACCTGCTCAAAGTGGCCTCCCTTGATGAACCCTTGCATACTCAAGCGGATTTCATCGCTGACCACCGTGAAGTTTTCAACCAATGTTTCACTACGGACCCTAACCCCTTCAATTACTTCCAGGGCATTGCGGTAGGCATCGGCTTTAGCAGCCCTCTGTGCCAGCAATCTGCCGATGGCGCCAGGGATCCCTTTTGGCGCCGCACCGTAACCCACTACCCGGATAACACCAGTTTCCCAATGGATCTCTCCAACGCCAACTTCTTCAATTACCGCGGTACTGCTGATGACGCTGGCGGTAAAAAGAAGGAAAAGACTACAAAATAGCGCCAAATGGATCCGGTTCTTTTTCTTTCTCATCATTCTGCTACCTCCTTAATATCTTCCCCGGCAAAGTTTTTTTTCTCAAATTCAATCTTAGCTCCGGAAATACCGGTAACTTCGAGGGGCAATTCCGGCCAACAAGTCATCTCTTCACCCAACTGAACAGGCAGGAGCGGCGTTTCCACATCCAACCGTGCGTTGCCGCTGGTAAAATCCCGGATAAAAACATTCTCGACCATCGGGGTTTCTTTTAGATTACGCTCAAGAACCAACAGGTCGGAGAAGGTAAGGTTACTGACGAAAATCTGGATACTGCGGCGACTCTCAACAAGTTGCGATGGAATTGCCTCCACCAGGTAATCGGCGATACTGCTTCCGGCTTTGGTCAAGGCTTTTTTCCCGGCAGCGGCTTCGCTGATATCAACGCCGCTCTCATGAACAGCGTAGGCGGTTAAAATTTCACCGGTATCAGCCCTGAGCACACGGACCTCCACCCGGGCCCGGCAGGAGATTAAACCGCGAAAATTACCGACAAATTCGCTGAAGGCCTCACCGGTCACTAGGATCTCTGCGTCATATTCGGCGGCCAGGCGACGCCGGGCTTCTTCGTCACCGGCTACGGCCAGCCGCAACATCTCACTCTCGCGTACCTTTGCCACTTGTGTCTGATCGACAAGGCGAAATCCGGCGTCCACCAGACGGCGAATAATCTCCGTTTCCGCCGCCGGGTCAGGTACAGACCGCCGGAGATGTTTCTCAGGAATAACCACCATAATCCGGGGATCATTGGCCCGGGATAAGATTAGCTGAAGATGGTCAAGATCACGGACCAGTTCCTCCCGGCGGACCCGTACCCGGAGTTGTACCCCAAGGGTCCCCCCTACCAACCGGGTGGAGAGGATTTCATAACCGGTAACATAACCCGTGGAACGGATTAAAATCGAGTCTTCAATCAGTTCGTAGTTGCGCACCCGGGTTCTGCTGTCAACCAGTAGTCCCACCACTTGTTCAACTGCTGAACGGAGGCCGTCGCTAACCGCCAACTCACGGGCGCGGGCAAGGTTTCCCTCTTTCACCACGGCAAACCCTTCCACCTCAATCACTACTTCTTCCTCTACGGCCAAAACCGGTAGCTGAAGAAGGAAAAGAAGGATAGTAAAAACAACAAATACAGTCTTTTTAATATTTCTCTCCAATTTTCCACCCTCATTCCGGTTGTGATAAAATTTGTCTTAGCGTATTACAATGGAACAACCAGCCCCAACCATACCCCGAATCTGGAAAAACCAAGATGACTGTGGGGCATATGATCTGTTACATCCAGGTCATTTTCGTCAAACCATTGCTTGAAGACAGGCCCGTATTGTCCGGTAGCGCCCAGTTCCAACCGTATACCGTTGCCATAATTGAAATAATACTTAAGCCCGCCACCACCTTCAATGAAGAACCCGTAAGACCAGGCCTCTGCTTGAGATGCTACGGAAAACCCTGCATCAAAAGTGCAAGTAAGGTATAGTTTTCCGGGCGTTATTTTTATTTCCCGGTTGTATCCTATGCCTAAATCAAATTTACCGATTTCTTCGAAAAGAGCGCCGCCAAAGACCACCTCCACACCGCTGTGAAACGGGAGTTCACTGCCAAAAGAAAACTCCCAGTTTGTGATGGTCCCTTTCTTACTCTCGCCTACAAATTCATAACCGGTAACCCGCGGCGCCACTTTTAAATAAGCCCTTCTGGTCCGGACGATCTCTTCAAGAATATCGCCGGGTTTTACCGTCTCCTTAACCCAGATAATTTTTGCTTTTGAGAGATTCTCAAGCACATCGACGACCTCTATCATTCCCAAACGTTTTTTAAAGGCAAATTCCTGCCCCATTTCCCAATCATACAACTCCAATTCTTCCGGGCGCAGGATATAATAACGCATACCTTTTTTTACCCCTTCTCGCGAGCCATCAAGGAAATAAATGGTCCCGTTATCAACTTTAAAGACTTCACTATAGATGGTAAACATCTCCCGGATTTTATAAGCCAAACTCGATCCAAAGGATGATTCAACAGCTTTATGCAATGAATTCCGGTAATTCCGGTCGCTCCCGCTCCCCTCTTCTTCCATGATTTGGAGGATCTTCCCGCTTTCAACATGAATAACCTTAATAGTTATTCCGGCTACCGCCCTGAATTTTTTGCTCTCAAGATCCCAGGATGCCGCCAGCCGGTTAATACTGCCAATAAACGCCAAGTTTACGCCGAGGATCTTGCCGACTTCGACTGCTTGGTCCTCCGCGACCAGGCCAGTTAGTTGAAGGTATTGTTCCTCCAAAATACGGTCAATCTCCACCCGTTCCACTACTTCGAAACGGTCAATTTTCATAAGAAGGGCAGTGAGTTTATTGATAGCAGTCTGTATGTATTCCTCTTGAACCGCACCGCTAAACCCTAAGACACTAACACGTTCCCGGGCAAAAACCGCCTCTGCCTGGAAGAGAAGCAGACCACATATGATCAAGACAAAAACAGTTTTCCGCACAATTTTCCACTCCTTCTCCATTATTGAACCCTGGTGGGACTGGTCAGAAAACATTTCCATAATTAAGTAGCCGTCTGTTTTTGTTTAATTTCGACATTTTTCCGGAAACTCCTATTTATACCTATCTATTCTCTGAAAATTACTAACATTTATGGTTATTGCTATATGCTCTTAAGTCCGGCATGCTGATTTTGCAAAAATACTGCTTTGTAGTTGATGTGTGCAAAGAAAGAAAACGCATACCACTCAACATTCCTCTTGTCTTTAGGGAAAAATTTATTTATACTATTCTCATCGGGTTCGCGCCAACACCCGGCGCAAAACTCACAGCCAAAAGGGAGATGCTGACGGATGAAACTTCTTTATACCGGAAAAACCAAGGACATTTATGCCCTGGAAAACGGCGATTACCTGTTGCAGTTTAAGGATGATATGACCGGGGTCAACGGTAAATTTGACCCGGGCGCCAATACGGTGGGGTTAAAAATAGCCGGCGCCGGACGGGCCGGACTCCGGCTCAGCAAATACTTTTTTGAACTCCTGCGCGATAAAGGAATTCCCACCCATTATGTTGGCGCCGACCTGGAAAAGGCGACCATGACCGTTAAGCCGGCGGTTTTATTCGGGAATGGCGTTGAAGTAATCTGCCGCTACCGGGCGACGGGCAGTTTTCTCCGCCGGTATGGGATGTACGCACAGGAAGGCCAACCTCTTGACGGTTACGTTGAGATCACCCTTAAAGATGATGCCCGCCAGGACCCGCCGATCAATAAAGACGCCCTGTTGATGTTGGGCATTCTTTCTGAAGACGAGTACCGGACCTTAAAAAGCCTTACCCGGCAAATCGCCGGGATCGTTAAGGGTGTTTTGGCCGAAAAAGGAATTGAGTTGTATGATATTAAGTTTGAATTTGGCCGGATCGGAGAAGAGAAGCAAATTGCCTTAATCGATGAGATCTCCGGCGGCAACATGCGAGCCTACAAAGACGGGAAGTTTATTGAACCGTTGACACTGGAAAAACTGATCCTTGACGCTTGACCTATTCTGTCCAACCCCACAGCGGGGCCGTATTCACGTATTCTCCCGCCGGCCCCGCTCCACGGCTGCCTATCCCCCAATTACTTGCCAGGAATTTCTTCACACAACAGACTAAATTCCTCTTTTTAGTTCTTTGCAAGGCTATAGGCTGGTATCCATTCCCCACCGCTTTCTCCTTTTTCTCCCTACCAATTTGTCTCTACTGATTACGGTGCCGGTTGGCTGCTACCCATACTTTATACGCAGTTGATTGGTACCAAGTAGTTTTAGATTGCGTTGAAAATGCAAAATAAAACACATTTTTATACAATAAGTTTTATAAACATTTACCGACTAAATCTGACCTTTACTTGCGAAAAAAAATTATGCAAAAAACACAACTACACCTTCAATCAATTTGGCGCCTTAATCTGGCAGCGTACCCTGGAAAAACGGCAGTACTTAAAGGCGGTAATTTAGTTAGCTTGACCTAATTAGTTAGGTAGTAGGTTAAAAAACTAAGCTACTAAGCGCTATTAAGCTAAGCCAAAGCTTGCACCATTAAGATCATTGCCGGTATGGTAATCATCGAGAGGATCGTGGAAATAAATACGATACGCGAGGCATATTCCGCATTAGCGCCGTACTTCTCCGCAAGAATCACTGTGGTAGTCGCTGCAGGCATCGCCATTATTATGACCATAACCTGCAAAACCAGTCCGCCGAATCCGAGAAGGCGCATTACTCCCATGGTGAGCAATGGCAGGATAATCAGGCGAAGCAGGGTGGCATAGTAGATGGACGGTTCGGCAAAAACCTCTTTTAGCTTGAGGTCTGCCAGGAGTGAACCGACAATAACCATGGCCAGCGGGGTGGTCATTGAACCGACCATATCAAGAGTTTCATAGACCGGAGCCGGAATGGGCGGGGAAAAAAGAAAGATCGGCAGCCCTACTCCTACCGCGAGAATTCCCGGGTTTTTTAAGGCTGTTTTTATGGCACGAATATCTTTAGCCCCGGTAAAAAGGGTGACCCCGGCTGTCCAGAGGAAAACATTGAAAACCACCACATAAATGGAACCAAAAAAAACACTGGTTTTTCCATAGATACTGTCAAGGATCGGAAACCCCATAAACCCGCAATTGGAAAAGATCATAACCATCCGTAAGATCTTTTCCTTCTCCGGTGAGTAGCGCCGGAATAAGAAGCGACTCCCCAGCAAGGTAAAGAGATGGAGGGCTGTGCTGACCAAAAAGACCAGCCCTCCATCACGCAGCATATCCCTGGAAAATTCCATATGAAACGCGGTAATAATCATAGAGGGTAATGAGACGTTGAGGAGGAAAGAGGAAAAACCCTTCAGCATTGTTGGGGTCAGGATTCTACGTTTGGCCGTATAAAAACCGATCATCATCAGGAGGAACAATATTGTTACCTGGTTTACGATAACACTGTTATCTACGGCCAAAGCTGCTGTCATTACCGGTCATGACCTCCAACACCTTTTATACTCTATTTTAACACAGTTTCGGCAGTATGCGCGCGCGCGCGGTAGCCTCTTACAAAACAGTTTACTCTTCTTTTCCTGCCTGTTACAAGACTGCCGTTCAATTCTCCCCCGGAGGCGGTATCGGGCTTGGTTCTTTCGTACGTACTTTTTTATTCCCTGTGTGTCCTTATTTTTCACTGATTACGGTAATGGATTCATTCCGTTTCTTTTCTCATACTAACGTTATCAAGCCATACCGGGCCCCTACCCTCTCCGAAATCAAATTCCAGCCGCGAGTCGGCATCGTCTTTATCTATAGTTACGGTGAAGTTATAGATTTTTTTCTCCTTGTCAATGGTAAAAGCCTGATAAGCATAAGCCGCATACGGCGGATGGTTTTGGTTGATCCGGACAGTAATTTGCCGGCGCCGCCGGGCCCAGGCAGCAAAAGACACGGTATAGGTTTTTCCTTTCGCCAGCGGTACCGCCTGTGTCACCTGCACCTGCCAGTCGTGTTTTCCGGGACGGTTCACATCGACCCGGAGCGCGCCCTGGTCAGTAGAGAATTCCGCTGCGGCGGCCTCCGCATCCACCCAACGGTTCCAGGCCAGAAGCTCCAGTTCAAAATCGCCGTTTTTCAACATTTCCGCCTCTGGGACAAAATGAGCTTTTACAGCGGTGTCGTGAAACATCATCATTGTCGTTTCTTTCTCGTGTACGGTGGAGAGTCCGCCCGACCAGTAAAGAAATTTATATCCCGGATCAGCCTCCGCCCGCAGGCGGACTTCTTCCCCGGGCGCGTAAGCCGCCTTTTTCTCGTAGGAGACACGACCGCCTTCAGTAGTGGTAACCAGCAGGGTGTGGGGGTTACCGTCGTTCCACTGGTAGACCCGGACATAATCCACCTCAAGGTTCTGCGGGAAGGAGGTATCGCCGATGCCGCCCATCCGGTAACACCAGTCGCCGCCCACGGCGCAGTTGAGGATGGCATAAAAATGCTGGTCAAAAGGCCAGACCGCCGGGTGATCTTCGGTTTTTTCGTAAGAAAATACTTTCTCGTCATCCACGTAGAAATTAAGGCGGTCAGGAAACCACTCCACTGCATAGAGGTGATATTCGTCATGAAGATTTCTGACTTTAAGGTGGCTTCCTTTTTGCGTTCCCCGGCGGTGATTGTAGGCGGAGGTATGGATAGTGCAGTAGATGTTATCGGGCATAAAACCGAAAAACTCCATGATATCGATTTCGCCGCCGGAAGGCCAACCACCATAGAAATTATCCACCGGAAGCATCCAGAAGGCAGGCCAGATCCCGCGTCCGGAAGGAAGTCGCATCCGGGCCTCAAAACGCCCGTAGCGCCAGCCCCCTATTTTCCGGGTGTTGATCCGGGCGGAAGTATATTCCTTGTCGCCCATCGGTTCCGCCCGGGCGGTAATAATAAGCCGGCCATCCTCTACGCGGGCGTTTGCCAAGCGGCTGTCCGTGTAAAACTGGGCTTCGTTGTTTCCCCAACCCCACTGGTTTCCTTCGGTCTCAAAGGTCCACCAGGCGGGGGTAGGCAATCCCGCCCCGTCAAATTCATCGGCCCAGACCAGAACCCACCCGGGTTCCAGTGAGGAAGAGAGGCCGTTCCCGGTAGCTATCAGAATAAAAAAGAAGAGTAAGAGCATATACCTCCGGGCTTTCGTTATTACAGTCATACAGGTTTTCTCCCTTCCGCCCGCGAAGACAGGTTCTTTACCATACCTCACTCCAGCTTTGTAATGTAGGGCCCGTTTTCTGCCAGCGCTTTGTGGATTCCCGGCATCCAACGGCTGATCTGGATCGACTGCGGGCACTTTTTCTCACAGGCTCCACACTGGATGCATTTAACGGCGCGGATATCATGGTCCAAGCCTCCGTCCGGATCCTGCCAGGAGTTTTTCCACCATTCATAGTGCCTGCGGGCGAACTCGGGCCTGCCGTAGACGTAGCCTTCATTGTAAATACTAAGGTTACCCGGGATATCAACCCCTTGCGGGCAGGGCATGCAATACCCGCATCTGGTGCAAGGGATGACGGTGAGTTCTTCGTATTTGTCCCGCACTTTCCCATATAACCCATGTTCACCGGGGGAAAGACTATTGACGCGGGCCTTTCCGGCCAGGGCAATATTCTCCTTTACCTGTTCCATACTGTTCATCCCGCTGAGAACGACGGATACCTCCGGCTGATCCCATAGCCACTGCAGGGCCCACTCCACTGGTGATCGTTTTTGCTCCGCTTGGTCCCAAATCTCCTGGACCACCGCAGGCGGTGTCACCAGTCTCCCCCCCATCAAAGGCTCCATGATGGCGACGGCCAGCCCCTTGGCAGCCGCATATTGCAAGCCTTTCTTCCCGGCCTGATTTTCCACGTCCATATAATTATATTGAATCAAACAAAGATCCCAGTTATAGGCATCGACAATCTCTTTGAAAGCCGGAAACTCGTCATGGAACGAAAAACCGAAGTAGCAAAAACGCCCGTCTTCCATGGCTTTTTCCGCCCATTCCAGTACACCAAGGCCATAGAGCTTATCCCAGCTTTTCTTACCGAGTGCATGTAAGAGGTAAAAATCAACCGAATCCCGCTGTAACCGGCGTAGTTGCTCGTTGAGCAACCGGTCGAAATCCTTTTTCTCCTTCACCTTCCAACCGGGCAGTTTTGTTGCTAGTTTCACTTTATCCCGGTAGGCGCCGGTAAGCGCCCGGCCGAGAAAGGCTTCACTTTCTCCCCCATGATAGGGGTAGGCGGTATCCACATAATTCAAGCCGTGGTCGATCGCATAATGCAACATTGCGGTTGCCTCGGTCTCGTTTATTTTGCCTCCTTTGACCGGAAGACGCATGGTGCCAAAACCAAGGGCGGATACTTTAAACGCCAATTTACCAAACTGCCGGTATTGCATTTATCTCCCCTCCTAGTCTGTTGTTTTGGCCTGGTAAAGGCGACGATATCTAGATCTTGCTTCCCGGCAATAAAAAACCTGCTATAATTAGTTTTTATTTCTTGTTTCACAGGTTTTATTCCTGCCGCCGGGAGAAAAATGTTGCCCTTTTGCAGCTTTTCTCCCCTATATAAGCAGTTTTTCCGTGGGAAGCACGTCCTTGCTGCGGCAAAATTTCTCTTTACATCTCTTGGGCAAGGTGTTATACTAGAGACGCTTAAGTATTCGGTTAAGTGAGCCCTTATTTGTCCCTCTTTCAAAATAACGTCATGGCCAGGGAGAAATAAGACCGGTATCCTGACCATGCTGAGCGAATTATTTTGAGGAGGGTTTATTTGTGTACCAGGACAAAATTCTAACCTGCCGGGACTGTGGAGAGGAGTTTACTTTTACCGCCTCTGAACAAGAGTTCTATGCTGAAAAAGGCTTTGTTAACGAACCTGGGCGCTGCGCTTCCTGCCGGGCGGCCAGAAAACGTCAGCGGAACAGCGGTAGAAGTTACGGGGCGCAAAGGGAGATGTTCCCGGTTACCTGTGCAGCATGTGGAGCGGAAACGCAGGTTCCTTTCCGGCCTACCGGCGAGCGGCCGGTGTACTGCCGGGACTGTTATGCCCAAAAAAACCGGGTGATCTAAAGCACCCGGTTTCATCCTTTGCTAACTGAACCAGATGACCGATCACCTGGTTAAGGTTTGATGCTTTCTAACCAAATAGGGTCGTTAAGATCCTTTCCACCTGAACCGGGTGACCAGATTCAGGTTTATCCTTTCCAAAAAAACCGGGTGATTAAACCACCTGGTTTTTTCTTGCCTCCTTCTCCCCTCCCTTTAATACAAGGATTTCAGGATATTTTCAATGGGCGGTTCTTCAATGATCAAATCCTTGATCCCGTATTCTTCATCAAGATAGCGAATGAAGGCATTGAGTTCCACGGCTTCCATATCCAACTCCATTTCCATTTGGTACTCGGACAAAGGATTCAAGACCCTCATCCCGGAAAAAGCCACTGTAACCAGTGGTTTCGCTGTGCGGACCGTAACGAATTTCTTCTTTCCCAGGTAACCCCGGAGGGCCCCGATGGTATCGTCAAAGATGAGTTCCCCGCGGTTGATGAGGATGACTCTCCTCGCCAAACGCTCAACGTCATCAAGGTCATGGGTGGTCAGGATAAAGGTCACACCCTGCTCGTTCATTTTTTTAATAAAACTCCTGATCTTCTCTTTCGCCACCACGTCAAGGCCGATGGTGGGTTCGTCCAAAAAAACAATCTGCGGCCTGTGAAGCATGGCCATGATGAACTCACAGCGCATTCTTTCGCCAAGGGAAAGTTGACGGGTGGGGGTTTTGATATGCCGCTCCACCTCCAAAAGGGAGACCAGCATATTCAGAGTAGTGCGGTATTCCTTATCAGAAATCCGGTAGATGGCTTTATTCATGAGAAAGGCATCCACCGGAGGAATATCCCATATCAACTGGGATTTCTGCCCAAAAACCGCCCCGATCCCGGCCACATATTTTACCCGGTCGCGCCAGGGTACGTAACCGGCAACTTTTACCCTTCCGGAGGAAGGATACAGGACGCCGGTGAGGATTTTAATTGTGGTTGATTTCCCGGCGCCGTTGGGACCGAGAAACCCTACCAACTCACCGGGTTCAATTGTAAAGGAGATCCCTTTGAGGGCTTCGATGGGCATGGCTTTCCGAAGGAAGATACTTTTCACCGCTTCGAAAAAGGACCCGCCCCGTTCATAATGGATGTAGGTCTTCTTTAACTCTGCAACCTCGATTAACATATAGCAATCAACCTCCGGCGCTGGAATAGCTTTTTAGCATGGCATGCCAGAACAACCTGGCGGCGAAGAGAAAGACCAGGCAGATCCCGGCCGAAAGGAACAGGCCTTCCGGTTTATCCCCCTTCAGCACGGCAGCGGGGAAAAAAGCGATCATCGCAATGGGTATAAGGTAGGTGAGAATATTTTGAAAAGCCCGTGAATAAATGGTCTTGGGAAAAAGCCCGAACTGGGTTATGGTATTGAAAATCTCATAAATCCTGCTGTTGCCGACCCACTTAAAGAGCGTACCGGACATAAGCAGGCTGAAGGAGAAAAGGACCGAAAGCGAGAGTAAGAAAAGGAGGAAAAAGGCTGCCCATTCCCAAAGCCCCGGTTTGGGGATTTTGCTTACGGCATAAATAAAGATGCCGCTCCCCCCCAAGAGGCTGCCGCTGTTTTCCAGGCTAAAGCTGGTGGCGGCCGCCAGGTGGATTACGGAACAGGGCTTAATCAACATCAGATCGAAAAGGCCATCCCGCACCATTTCCCCGATATTCCAGACCAGCCCGAAAAAGAACAGGTAAGCGAAACCCTTTGCCATCATAAAAATTCCTTGGATCAGCAGGACTTCCTCCAGGGTCCACCCGGGGAAAGCCGCACCGGACCGGTAGACCAACAAAGCGACCAGGGGAAATAACAGGTCGGAAAGGAACATGACAAAGAAGCGGATGAGAAAATTACCACGATAAGCCAGGTTTTCCGCCAGTCCGATCCGTATTCCTGTGCTGTAAAGGCGTAAGATATCAAGAACGCGTTTCACACTCCCACCCCTGTGAACCTTTTTATCCCCAGCCGCCAAAGAAACTCGGAGACTAGACCCATTAAGAAAACATAGACCCCTTGAATAGCGACAATAACCGGGATGGCCAGGGTAACACCGCCCAGTTCATAATTGCCGGAAAAGACCCGGACCGGGACATAGGAGATGTATTGAAAAGGAAGAAAAAAGAGAACCTTCTGTAGCCAACCGGGGAAAAAAACCAGGGGAATAAAGACCCCGGCAAAAACATCCCTGAAGATCAAAAAAAAGCTCCGGAGCCCGTCGGTCCGGATCAACCAGAACCCAGTAATCCCGATGGAATAATTAACAAGGAACATCATTAAAAAACCAAAAATAAGCGAGAGCACACTCCAAAAGAGGTCTGCCGGGACCAGGGGCAGGCGAAAAACGAACAGAAAGATAAGATAAACCGGGATAAACTCCAGCCAAAAGCCGAGGAAACGGTGGCCGACTTTTTGGGCGAGGGCAAAGAACCGGTGGGAGACCGGGCGCAGCAAAAACGTGATAAAACGCCCGGTCCGGATCAGCATCTGCAGGTTCCAGTCGGCAAAATCCATGATGCAGTAGTTGATAAGGGTGGTCACGCCGTAATAAACCAGCATTTCCTGGAGGGTAAAACCATTGATCGTCGTTGTGTTGTGAAACAGTGCGCTCCAAATGAAATACTGCACCAGAAAATAGACGGGCCCGACAAAAAGCGAAACCAGGATATGGCTTCTATAGGCGGCCCATTCCTTGTAAGTAGCTGCAGCAACAGAGGTAAGGAGACGACCGTTAAAAAATCTCGATGCCATTTTTCCCATTGCCATCTGTATCCTTTAAATCCTTATCCTTAGATCTTTAATCCTTAAATCAACCCGGACCAAGCGATGTTACGCAGGTTAATTACGGCCTCCGGCAGCCAGCCATACTTCTCATTCAACGGGCAAATATAGACAAAGACCAATTCCTCCACGGGATCCACATAGAGGCCGCAAAGCCCGGCGCCCTCATGGGAGAAAGAGCCGGGAGAAAGAAAAGTGTTGTTCGAGTAGACATTAAAACCAAGCCCATACTCCATCTCCGTGCCGCCCGCACCCCAGCAATAATTCTTAACCCCGTGCAAGTGGTTTCTGGTCATGCTCTCCACCGTCTTCCTGGCCAGCACCCTTTTCCCGTCCAGAGTACCTTTGTTCAGCAGCATTTGCCCAAGGCGGGCCAGGTTTTCCATGGTCGAAAAGAGACCGCCGCCGGCCCGCGGCGCCGCCCATTTTGGCCGGGTTTCAGTCTTATTCCGCTGGTACCATTTGTACTCCCATTTATTGGCAAAGCAAACCCTCTCTTCCAGGTCATCCGGGACATCAAAAAAGGTCTCGGTCATCTGTAAAGGGCGGGTAATATTTTCAATAACATATGTTTCAAAATGAGTCCCTGACACCCGGGTGACAATCTCCCCGAGGATCGTAAAACAGGTGGAAGAATACCGCCATTCCTTCCCCGGCTCCACAGCCTGTGGCCCGCTGAGGGCTGATTTGATCCAGTTTTTCCTTCTGAACCAGGAATAGTCTTCCGGGTACGGTTCGAAAAAAGCCCCGGGATCAGGCCGCAAACCGGAGGTATGGGTCAGCAGGTGAAAAATAGTAATGGCGTTGAGACCGGGTTTGTTGAATTCCGGAATAATCTCCGCCACCGCTTGGTCCAAACGCAACAACCCTCTTTCCACCAGTTGCATAATGGAAACGGCCACAAAAACTTTGGTGATGGAAGCAATTCTCCGGATTGAGTCCGGTAAGAAAGGCCGGTCCTCATCATAGCGGAGCGGACCCATTGACCGGAGGGCAAAGGTTTTACCGTGCCGCGCCAGCAGATAACCGGCGCATTGCAGCTTATCCTCTACTATCAACTTTTGTAGATGATCGTCCAGTTCCTGAATTGTTGAGCTTAAGTACCCGGCGCTTTCCGGAGTAACACCGGTTTCCCGTGCAATCACTTTTATTCCGCCATTCTTTTTCATGACACAATACACCTCCTGACAATCTTTCCCGGACATAAAAATATTATTTAATACTAGCACTGTGCAGGAAAAATGTCAATAGTCTGTGGAAAAAATATCCCCGGGGGAAACGTCCCGGTTTCCTTAGGCAAGCATGGATGCGAATTTTTTAATATTTTCCTCCCGAAGACAAAACTGGTTCTCTTTTTGCCCGCTAACCAAACGCATGATTATCCGGTCAATGAAACTCATTTTTTCATAATTTACTGCGTAGCCAAAATACCCTGTAGCCGTCGCCCGGTCGAGAAGCTCCCGGGGAAAAACCGCTTTAATCTGTTCCTCCGCTTTGTTTTCCAGCCCGCAACAGACAAAAAGCCCCAGCCTCTTGCCGGTCAAGGCCGCCAGGTTTTCCCGGCAAAATTTCCTCACTTCCGGGCGGATCAAACCGGCATAAATGGAACCGCCGATAACAACCGCATCGAAAGTTTCTAAGCCGGCCGGCAGTTCTTCCTCCAGATTGATAAGGGTTACTCCATGCTTGCCTGCAGAAAGCTCGCCCCTGAGTTTTTCTGCGGCTTTTTGGGTAAAACCATATTTACTTGCAAAAACAATTAATATCTTCACCAGTCTCAACCCCCTCACACTTTGTTTTCCAGATATGTTTTTCTGGTAAGATCCGCAACAGAAACCCCATGAGAATAGGCTTCCCTTTTCTTCCGGTAATTTAAAAACGCCGCTAAAGCCCGGTAAAGTATTTTGGGAATTTTTACAGTCAATTGATCTTGCACGCGGGGCGAAATACTCTTTCCTTCCACAATATCGTCCAGGGCAAAAGCAAAAGCCGAAGTGATCTTTTTTCCCTTGCGTCCCAGTTTTTCCAGGGGGGTCCCGTCGATTAACGCACCTCCCCCGTATCCTAAACCGCCCAGCCACTTCATTTCCAGTGCTTTCGCAAAATACCCGCAAGACTCCAGTAGCGGGTGGAGAAGATCTGTATCCGGAAAACCACATTGTGCGACGGCGAAAAATTCTTTCCCTTTCAGTTCGCCCGTAAGATCACAGGCTATTCTCTCTAAAAACCAAATTACGGGATAGGGAAGGGTATCAACATATAAAGGTGTTACTAAGCCTAAGATATCCTGTGGCAAAATAACCTGTTTTAAGGCCTCAAAATGCTTCTCTTCATCGAAATACTCGATAATGTGAATGATTTCGGCCTTGTGCCCTTTTTTTTCAGCAAGTTCCTTCATCGTCCGGGCAAAAACATAAGAAGTCTTGGCTTTACGAGGACTCCCATTCAACAAAAGAAGCCGCTTCTTCTTGTTCATCATGGTTTCACCTCACAAAGAGCCTTATCGATTTCCCGCTCTATTTTTTCCATTGGGTCCGCGGATGTAAATAACAAGGTTTTATGGGTAAACTGCATGTTCAGTGCGTTTCTGGCCGCCAGCAACCGGAAGTTCTCCTCTTCACCCGGCAGGTTTTGGCCGGTTAGGCCGATTACCAGCAGCGATTTTTTACCATAACGCGGTGAGTGTAAAAGGTGACCGTCTTTCACAGTATATAAAGGGAGAACAAGAATCATTAGTTTGTCGAGAACCTTTTTTAACTGTGAAGAATACCCCCCGAACCTAACCGGTGTCAACATGAGAATCAAGCTGCCGGGAGCAATCGCCCTCATTATTTCCGGCATATCATCATGAAATACACATTTTCCCGGCGATTTTATTTCACAGGCACCGCAGGAGCGGCAGGCCAAGATCTTCATGTTTTTTAATTTGAAATAAAAAAATTCTTTACCTGTTTTTTGCAACAGGTTCTCAAGGGCTTTTTCTATTAAATTCTCCTCACCAAACGCGTCCAGGATCACCAGGCTCACAATTTCACCTCCGTTGTTATTATTATTGTAGTCCAGCTCTCAGCAGGTGTTTTTTCCGGTTTTCCTATCATTTTCACAAAACTCTTTTATCAGCTCCAAAAACTCCCGCCCGTATTTTGCAAATTTAACCTCCCCTACCCCTTTCACTGCCAGCATCTCCTCTTTGCTGGTGGGAAGGAGTTCACACATCTCCCGCAGGGTGCTGTCGGCAAAGACAATATACGGCCGGATCTGTTCCCGCCCGGCGATCTCCCGGCGCAGGCGGCGGAGTTCTTCAAAAAGACCGGTACTGGCCGGGGTTTTTTCTTTTTTAACCGGAAGTTCCCTGTGCATCACCTGTTCTTGATTCTTCAAGACCGCTTTTGCCCGTGGGCGGATCTTCACCACCGGGTATTTTCCGCCAACCGTCGCCAAATAATCATCAGCAATCAACTGGTTAATCAGGTCCTTGATCTCTTTTAACGAACGCTCGCCCATCACCCCATAAGTAGGCAGGTGCTGGAAACCCAGCTTGCGAATACGCTGGGTACCGGAGCCTTTCAATACTTCCGCCACCAAGGTAACGCCGAACCGTTCCCCCATCCGCAGAATGCAGGAGAAGATCTTCTGCGCCTCAACGGTAATATCAACCAGGTCGCCATGGGCATTGCAGTTACTGCAGTTCCCGCAGGTTTCCGGGAAACCGGTTTCACCAAAATACTGCAGTAAATAACCCCGCAGGCACCGGGAAGTATACACATAATCGATGATGGCTTGCAACTTCTGGAGTTCCTTCCCTTTTCGCGCAGGGGAATAGACCGTCTGGTCAATTAGGTATTTTTGAAGGATGATATCCTGGGGGGAAAAAAGCAATATACCCTCGCTTGGCTCGCCGTCACGTCCGGCCCGTCCGGCCTCTTGATAGTAAGATTCCAAGTTTTTCGGCATGTTGTAGTGGATAACATAACGGACGTTGGATTTGTCAATACCCAGGCCAAAAGCGTTGGTGGCCACCATCACCCGGATATCGTCAAAGAGAAAACCCTCTTGTGCTTCGTTTCTTTCTTCATCAGAGAGACCCGCGTGGTATCTACCAGCAGCATACCCTTTTTGCCGGCAAAAGTCATAAAGGTTGTCCACTTCCTTTCTGGTGGCCGCATAAATAATCCCCGGCTCTTCCTGGTTGTTTTCCAGATAACGAGTGAGGTAATCGCGTTTATTTGCCGTGCGGATTACGGTAAAAGACAGGTTGGGACGGTCAAAGCCGGTAATGAAGACTGAAGGATTTCTTAGGCCCAGGAGGTTTATGATATCCGTTTTTACGGCCGGGGTGGCTGTGGCTGTAAAAGCCGTTACTACCGGCCGTTCCGGAAGGGCGTCGATATACGGTCCAATCTGGCGGTAACTGGGGCGGAAATCATGTCCCCATTGGGAAACACAATGCGCCTCGTCCACAGCGACTAAAGAAACCTGTAACGTCTGGAGCAAACGAAAAAAATCTTCATTTTCCAGCCTTTCCGGGGCCACATAAAGCAGTTTGTATTCGCCACGGGCGGCTTTTTCAACCCTTATTCGTTGTTCTTTTCTCCGCAATGAACTATTGAGGAAGGAAGCCGGGATCTCCAGAGTCGTCAGAGCATCAACTTGGTCTTTCATTAAGGAAATCAAAGGTGAGATCACCACAGTTAAGCCAGACAGCAAAAGCGCCGGAACCTGGTAACAGACGGATTTCCCCGCCCCGGTCGGCATTATGGCCAGGGTATCATTTTTCCCCAAAATACTCGCAATAATCTCTTCCTGTCCGGGTTTAAACTTGTTGTATCCGTAGTATTTTCTTAAAATCTCCGCAGCCTCTGGCATTCTTTTTCTCCCTCCCGGTCCGTTCACGGATCTACTTCTTGTATTTCCCGCTATTTCCCTGCCCCTCAAAGAAAGAACAAAAGCCCGGTCTTTCAATGAAGCTCCCGGTGGTCTGTTCGCCAAAATATAGGATTCTTGATCTTCTGAGACTGAAAAGGAGATCTTGTGGTAAAATATAGATGATGGTGTGCCTGTGTTATGCGCGCGTGCAATAAATCTGTGCTCATCCCGCGCACGCGCGACACCTGCACAGAAAAGCAGAAAGGAGTCATAAACATGGAAGAGAAAGAGATCCGTCGTGAAGAGTTTACTCTCAAGGGCGAGGAAGTCGTCGCTTTTCTGAAAAAAATGGTTCATGAAGGCAATATCCGGCGGATTATCATAAAAAACGAAGAAAGAAAGACCTTGATTGAAATCCCCCTGACGATTGGCGTTATCGGCGCCTTCTTGTTGCCCGTCTGGGCCGCGGTTGGCGCCATCGCCGCCTTAGCCGCCAAGCTCACCATTGTCGTAGAAAAAGTGGAAGAATAACCTCCAGCAGGTCCCGAGAAAGATTGCACTGAGAGAAGGACCTGTTTTTTCGTTGCTCATGGTGTTTTTCAGCGAGAAACTTCCATTACAATCGGCAAAGCCTGTCCAGCCTTTGCCTCTCAGCCGAGAAGAAAGCGGTCCATCAAAGAGTGGCCGGGCTCAATGAAAAGGCCGGTACGGGCGGCGCTTTCTTCGTCAAACGGGGATGAACTGCCGGGTTGTTTATTATTTGAACTGTAAATCGCAAACGGTACCGGGTCCGCCACGTGCGTCTTAACCGAGAGCGGTGTTGGGTGATCGGGCAGGAGCAAGATCTTGTATTCTGGGGAGATGGCCGGCAATTCCCGGAGAATTCTCCCCAAAGCTTCTTGGTCGATCCGCTCAATCGCCTCAATCTTCGTTCCCAGTTCGCCATGGTGCCCGGCTTCATCCGCGGCCTCAATATGAAGATAGACAAAATCGGCACCCGTGCGGAAGGCCGATAAAGCCGCTTCCGCCTTGCCCGCAAAATTGGTATTGATGTTGCCGGTAGCCCCGGCAACATCGATAACCTCCAGGCCGGCACAGGCGCCCAGCCCTTTTGCCAGGTCGACGGCGGATATTACCGCCCCCCGCAGCCGGTATTTCTCATAAAACCCGGGTAGTTGTGGTTTGGTTCCCTGTCCCCATAACCAGATGGAGTTGGCCGGGGCAAGGTTCCGGGCGACCCTCTGCTGATTGACCGGGTGTTTAGAAAGGATCCTCTGGCTCTCCTTCAGTAAAAAAAGTAACTCACCGGCGCCCTTCCCCTGCGGGAGGTAAGGGCCGATGACCCGGTCCGAAATGTCATGGGGCGGGGTCAGTTCCGCACGGAGCGGCCCGTTCCGCCAAACCAATAGATGCCGGTAACTTACCCCTGGATAAAAGGTCTTTGCTGGCGAGTTGAATTCCGTAGCCAAATCCTTAATTAGAAGCGTGGCTTCGTCCGTACCGATTTCGCCGGCGCTGTAATCAACCATCTTCTTCTCTTCATACTTCGCTTCCGCGGAGAGGGTTACCAGATTGCAACGGAAGGTTACATCTTCTTCGCCAAGTTCAACCCCCATACCTGCCGCTTCCAGTGGCGAACGGCCCGTATAGTAGCGTTGCGGATCATAACCAAAGACGGCCAGGTTTGCCACGTCACTGCCGGGAGGTAATCCCGGCGGAACCGTTCGCACCAGCCCCAGGACGCCTTCTTTGGCCAGCCGGTCCATATTGGGTTTTTTCGCAACCTGAAGCGGTGTCTTTCCTCCCAGTTCCTGGAGGGGATAATCCGCCATCCCGTCGCCTAGCAGAACTAAATACTTCATCTTTCATCCCCTTTTCATCAACGGGTAAATCAATATCATTACGAGTGATAAATTATTAATACATCATTTGCTGGATTACCATTGGACGTAATGGATTATTAGCATTCAGACATAATGGATTATTTCTATCTGGACTGTCAAGTTCCTACCTGTGACAAGTCGATTTTTTCCCCGTAGTTGCACCGGGCAGCCGGCCGCCTTTACCATCACTTTCCCGGTGCCTTCATGCGGCCCCTTTATCATTGACACAGGAATTCTGTGGTGAACAGAGAGTTCGCGCTGTTGACGGTACCCCGTGACAGCAGTTACAGGTCATAGGAACTCCTTCCTTGAGGATTGACGCCTCCGTTACCTCACCATCGGCATAAAAAATCTCCTCTTTTATCCCTACGGCACGGGGAAAGAAGGAGAGTTCAAAAACTGAACGTAACTCATTTTTGCGCCCATTTTTTAGATCCCCCGCAGGGTCTCCCTGAGTTGGCTGCTGTTGTCCAGCGGCGGTTGACAGGTGCGGTTCAGGCAGAGATAAGCGCGGGGTGTCTTCCCAGCCGGGTACTCCTTTGCCAACGGCCAGGAAGCGGCCACCGCCTCCCCCTCTTCCCCCGGCGGCCGGTGGACCATGAAGAGGTCGGGAAGGTAAAATTCATCCACCACCCGGCGGAAGGATAGGATCTCACGGTAGGGACCGGTCAAAACCAGCGTCATCTCCGGCCCTATTGCCCGGTCAGCCATGGAGAGCAAGTAGGGATAGGCTGAAGGGTAATACAGCAGGGGTCTTGCGGACTTAATCACCGCCAATCCCCGTTCCCGCCAGTTGTTGTCACCACGCATCAATCCCAGGGCCAGGAGGTTCCCGGCGGCCACCGACGCGCCTGAAGGCAATGCCCCTTCTTCCATCCCTTTCTGCCGGAAGGGTAAATCCTCGTCACCGGCGGTGTAGTACAACCCACCGTCCTCGCCGGAGAACAATTCCAACAGGATCCTTGTCAATTCTGCGGCTTTTTCCCCGTAGACCGGTAAGAGGGTTGCCTGATAAAGCTCCAGCAGTCCCCAGGCAAAAAAGGCATAATCATCAAGAAAACCTTCAATCGCCGTCTCCCCTTGCCGGTACCGGCGAAGAAGACGTTTACCGGTAAAGAGTTCTCTCAATAAAAAATCAGCCGCTTCTTCCGCAGCCTGTAGATAATCGTTGCGCCGGAAAACCCTGGCCGCCCGGGTCAGGGCGGCAATGGTCAACCCGTTCCAGGCTGTCAGGATCTTGCTGTCGATCATCGGGGGTATCCGTGATTTTCGCCGCTCAAAAAGGGCTTCCAGGGCTTTTTCCATCTCTCCTGCTTCTTTCTGACGGTACAGGATATTGAGCCCGGCTGTCCCCTGGCCTTCTCCGCCCTCTGTATGGGGATGATAATTCCCGTCTTTCGTTATATTATACCGGGTACAAAATTCCTCACCGGTCTCTTTGCCGAGGGCATCCAGGATCTCTTCCCTGGTCCATAGGTAGTACTTGCCCTCTTTCCCCTCGCTTTCCGCATCCTGGGCTGTGTAGAAGCCCCCTTCCGGCGCCCGGAGTTCCCGGATGATATAGGCAAAAGTCTTCTCTGCCACACGCCGGTAGAGGGCCTTACCGGTTATCTGAAAAGCCTCGGTGTAAGCCAGGCAAAGGAGGGCCTGATCGTATAACATCTTTTCAAAGTGCGGCCACCGCCAGCGGGTATCGGTCGCATAGCGATGAAAGCCTCCCCCGACATGGTCAAATATACCGCCGGCGGCCATTTCATCAAGGGTATGCTCTGCCATGTGCCGGCTTTCTTCTTCCCTGCTCCGCCGGTACCAACGGAATAAAAAGAGGAGGGTCTGGGGCATAGGGAATTTGGGGGCGGTACCGAACCCTCCCCACTTCTCATCGTAATCAGCAGCCAATTGCCGCACGCCCCGGCGCAATAAGCCGGGGTCAAGGGTAATCCCCTCTTCGCTTTCTTCCCGATCGCGTTCGTAAGCGTGAAAAGCCTCCAGAACTTCTCTACCTCTGGTCTTCAAATTTTCCGGGTCTTTCTGCCAAAGTTCATTCAGGGTCGAAAGAACTTCCAAGAACCCGGGATACCCATTACGGCGATACGGTGGAAAATAGGAGCCGGCAAATACCGGGGTTTTGTCGGGGGTAAGAAAGACACTCAACGGCCAGCCACCGGTACCGGTAAAAAGACGGCAGAACTCCATATATACCCCGTCAACATCGGGACGCTCCTCCCGGTCTATTTTAACACTGATGAAGTGTTCATTGAGAAAAGCGGCAATTTCAGGATCGGTAAAGGATTCTCTGGCCATAACATGACACCAGTGGCAAGTGGAGTAACCGCTGGAGAGGAAGATTAATTTCTGTTCTGCCACCGCCCGCTGAAAGGCTTCTTCACCCCATGGGTACCAGTCAACCGGGTTGTAGGCATGTTGAAGCAGATAGGGACTTTTTTCGTGAAGCAAACGGTTGCTTCTTTCCACGGTATTTTCCTCCTATTCTGCCTGTACCTTACCCCCGGACCATTTTTTTATACAGTAAATTTCTGGTTCATTTCTAGCTTTTAATGAATAAAAGCGACCAGATATGGTATGGCATTATAGAGGACCAAAAAGAGCAGGGTATTAAGGGCAAGCTCCTTAAACTTCTCTTTTTTTGTTTTCTTTTGTCCCCGCAGGACGATCAGATACCACAGGCCGGCATAAGCTCCGGCGCCAATCAAGTTCCCAATTATTATCGCAGCCATCTCTTGTCCCGCCTCCCCAGAAAATTTTACCCCAGGGTCTCCTCCACTTCGCCAAGGGTTTTGGGACGCCAAACGTCACCTTCCAGTTCCATCCCGTAAACTGTCTTGAGTTTTTTGGTCAATCCTTTGTACAGGTTAACAGCAACCGCCTTCAGATCCTTCTCCGGGTCGGCGTCCACCGGGTAACGGGGATCATTCAAACCTATACCGCTGGTCATCATGGATTCCACCAGCAATTTGGCGGCGAGAAAACGGTGGTATTTGTCAACACCGAAGATTAGGGGGTTTTCCATCAAGGCAATAATCTCCCATGTTATCTGTTCGGCCTGGGAATAACAGCCGGCGTCCTTGTTTTGCTCGGAGAAACGCATCGGTAACCGGTCAATAATCCAGTCCAGGTTACTTACGAGGTAATCCAGGCTGAAGAGGCCGATGGCACAGTTGAAGAGGATCTTCTTCCCGGTCTCCTCCGCGCGCAATACCTCCTCCTTGGAGATGGCGGGCCCGATCTCGGCACAGTTCAAACGGTTATGTTGATCAATAACCAGAATGCCGCCTTTGACGTCAACCGCAGTCTTGAAACAAAACTCAAACCCGCCCGGGCGGTTTAGAAGGGCGGTAATTGCCAACGGGACAGGATCCAGCGTATATCCTAAGTTGTCCACATTCCCTAGGGAGATGTATTTTATCCCCATAGACAGTAGTTCCCGGTAGATATCGCGCAAGACGGAAAAGTTTTGTCCATGGCCGCCGGGCATCGGTAAAAAACTGTCCTCCCGGCCAAAAGCACGGGTAAAGAGGGTTTTGGGTTTATCCGTCCCCGGTG
Source organism: Bacillota bacterium (assembly GCA_012839115.1). GTDB lineage: Bacteria > Bacillota > UBA4882 > UBA10575 > UBA10575 > JAAYGG01. Next base: position 3,749 of record DUNX01000013.1, on the reverse strand, counting down.
AAAAGGCCGCCAGCATGGGCTGGATTCCTGTTTTTGCTTCCGTCACATCGACCCCGGTGGCAGCGATCAACTCTTTTAATACGGGGCTTTCTTTATAACTTTGCAGCGCCTGCTGGATCTGGGAGTTATTATAGACGCTGGTCATCTGGAAGAGCACAGGAAAAGCCACGGTCTTTCGTGCGGTCAACCGCTGGTAGCGGAGGGCTTCAAGCAAAAGCGCTCGCATTTTCAGTTCCATAAAGCTCGGCCCCGGTTGGCCGTTGGGGTTAAGAAAGGCCGGGGTGATCCCTTTGGCCTTTCCTTTACAGATCTCCGCCATCACCGCAAATTCCGACTCGTAGATGGCGAAGAGGTCCCCATTGAAATCCTGGTTTTTTTTCCGATCCGCGTAACTGCTGGCGGAGCCCCCGTTCAAAACCCCATAGGCGGTTACAGGATAAAGTTCCACACCGAGGCGAGTCAGGGCAGAGCGGTCAAAAACAATCTCTTCCCCCTCCACCCGGCCGATGCCGGTGATATCCACCTCCAGGCCGAGGCGGCCGATGTTCCGTTTTGCCTCCGCCAATCCCAACCGGAGGGTGATCGCACCGGTTAGATCAAGGACCTGCTCACCATCCACTTCCGGGAGGCCGCACACTAAAACCGGTTCCGTATGATCATAATCACCCTTATTATACTTGGCAAGTATTTCCGCGGTACGGGCCAGATCGATCCCTTCTTCTTCCATCTGCCGGACCAGTTCCGGAGAAATCCCCAAGTCTTCCGCGATTTTTGCCCGTGCCTGCCCGTTCAAACCAGACATGATGCTTCTCCTTTCCGGTCGTTGTGCCTGGCGGCTACTTAATGATCTTCGAGATTGGCAGTTCGATAATATCCTCGGCTCCCGCCTTTTTCAACCTGGGAATCAATAGATTGATCCCGCTTTTATCAACCACCGTCTCCACCGCCAGGAATTCGTTTTCTCCCCCCACCAGTTGCGAAACGGTGGGCGCCTTCATTGCGGGCAAAACCTGTAAAACCTTGTCCAAATTGGCCTTGGCGACATTCATCTTCATCAACACCCGGCCCCGGGCATCCAACGCCCCGAGCAACAGGGTAACCAGGTCGTTGACACATTGCCGTTTCTCCTTGTTTTCCCATGTATCCGGGTTGACAATCAACACCGTGCTGGATTCGATGATGGTATCCACGATCTTCAATCTGTTGGCGCGGAGGCTCGACCCACTTTCCGTCAATTCCACAGCTGCATCGGCGATCTCCGGTACTTTCGCTTCGGTTGTCCCAAAGGAAAACTCGACCTTCACCGGAATCCCCAGTTTCGCAAAGTATTCCTTTGCTATCTGTACATACTCGGTCGTTATTTTACTGCCGGGTTTGATATCAGCAGCGGTCTTGATCTCTTTCGCATCTTCAGAAACTGCGACCACGAGCCGGACCGGCCGGTTGCTTCCTCTGCTGTACGGCAGCTTTGTTATGATCTGCACCTTATCCCGGCACCCGCGTTCCAGGACCCAGTCGTAACCCGCTATTCCCAGATCAAAAAGACCGTCCGCAACGTATATGGGGATCTCCTGTGGACGCAGCCAGCGGACACAAGAAACCCGGGGATCTTCGATAAAAGCCTCGTAACAACGGGAATTCGGGGTAGTAACCGTTAGTTCCGCCGCAGCGAACATCTCCAATGTCGGTTTTTGCAGGCTACCGGTGGGCAACGCTAGTTTCAACAAGAAGATTCCCCCCTCTACTCCGGTTTTTGCGCGTCTTCGCGCTCCAAGCAATAAACCTCTTCAATCCTGCCGTCCGTCCCAATCCTGGTTTCCCGGAAGAAACAGGAATGATAACCTTTATGACAGGCAACGCCCTCCTGTTCAACCTCGAGGAGAAGCGTATCCCGGTCACAATCAAAGAGGATCCTCCGGACATGTTGGAAGTGGCCGGAGGTCTCCCCCTTCACCCATAATTTCTGCCGGCTGCGGCTGAAATACGTAGCTTTCCCGCTGGTAATAGTCGTCTTAAGTGATTCCGGGCTCATATAGGCGACCATCAACACTTCCTTAGTATTAACATCCTGGACCACCGCAGGGATCAACCCGGAACCGTCATACTTCAGACTGTTGATAAACTCATCAATCGATTTTGAAATGGTTTCCGACAATGCCTTCACGCTCCCAACAGATAAATTCCAATTGAAACCGCCAGATCCTTTTCCCTATTTTACAGCATCACAGGGGCAAAATCAATGGCAAGTACTTTTATCCAGTATAGAGAGGAAAATGTGTTAATCCAAATCACCCGCGAACCTCTTTTCATGTGCAACAGCATGTAAAATAGGGGCTATTACCAAAATTGGAATTTTTGTATAGAGGAGTTTACATTCTCGTGAATATTTGGTATAATTATGTTTAATTAACATAGAAAAATGCAAAAAGGGGGGATAAAAACGGCTTTCCCAAAACTTTAGAGTGGCAAAAAACCAAAAATTTGAGAAAAGGAGTTTTGAAAATGCAGAAAAAAGTACTGACCATTTTGTTGGTTTTGGTTATAGCCATGCTTTTGGTTGCCGGTTGTAGCAAAAAAGAATCAGATACTACCCTCGAAGGTACCTGGCGTATTACTGAGATGGTTGAAGGTGGAGAGAAAACATCCTTTCCCAAAGAAGTAGCTTTAAGTGATCTTTTTGGAGAAGATGAAGATGAAGATGAAGAATATGGAATTGACAATGATGATGAAGATGAAGAGCCTGACACTCCTGACGTTATGGTTACATTACAACATTACCTTCAACTGAAGGATGGGACAATAAAATTTTTCGGTGAGATTAGCTACGGGGAAAAAACCTGGGTTTTCCTAATGGACGAAGGAAAATATACGGTTGACGGAAATACTATTTCCATCACCTATGACGAGGAAGAGGAAGAAGACGAAGAAGCCGAAGCAGGTGCAGAAGACGAAGGCGAGGAAAGCGAAGAAGTCACGGTGTGGACTTATGTAATTACCGGCAAAACGATAAATATCTCTTCTCCTGATGAAGACGATGACGATGATACCTCCGGGATGACCGCCGTCAAGGTCGCAGATTCCGTGGTGGCGGAGCCAGTTGATCCCCTTCAATTTTTGGCGGAACTTATAGCGGAAATACTAAAGAACGCTCCTGAGAGCTAAATCTGTTTTTGTTTAATGAATCATCAAAATCCGGAGTCGGCTGGAGTTTTTTCCGCTCTTCCCCGGGAAAGGAGGCCCCTACCTGGGGAGGGGCGATTCTTTTTTTGTCTCTCTCTTGACTTGTTCTCTTGCTGTTTTTCAAATTCTGGTCCATGAGTTTTATTCCTTGCTTAATAACAGGAGAAGCCTCCTATTCCAACCGGCAAATGCCGGCCAGCTTTTTTATGCCCCGGATCAAAGCATCCCGGGCGTTATCCCAGGGCAGGTCCTCATTGTGGTAGGACATTTTTTCTGTAAAACGGTGGACTTCGTTCTGGATCCGTTCAAGGTTCGCCAGTTGTTTCTCGGTGACCTGGGTAATAAAAACCCGTCGCTGCCTGGAAGAGAGGTGTTGGGCTGCCCTCTCCAGGAGTTGCCTGAAGTGTTTCTGGCAGAAGCCTTTCTTTTCCGCAAAAACCGCGGCAAACTCTCTTTCCTTCTCCCAAAGGTAGAGCAGGACTTTTATGTGTTCTTCCATCACCGTATGGATTTTCCGGCAGATGTAACAGGACCTTTCCTGGTAACGCAACTCCTGAAGCAGCCGTTCT
>DUNX01000138.1 GCA_012839115.1 Bacillota bacterium | reverse complement strand
CCCAGTATCTAGATAGTGATCAATTGACTTGCTATGCTACCGATATAGGAACTTGGGAAATGACCATTACAGATACCAAAGGTGAGGTACATACTTTCAAAGGTTCACTTTGCGGTGGAGTGACTGTTGGAGATATTGATATAACAAGATTTTTAAGGAGATACTTGCCGATTAACCAATTATTTATATTTGATGGATGCGAATAGGAGGAAATATAAAATGAGCTTAAATCTTAAAGAGTTTCAAAAAGAATTGGCACATCAAAAAGTATATGACACATGGCAATATATTGATAGTTTAAGAGAGATGCTCTCTTATATGGAACTGTCATACCAACTGTTGGTAAATGTTCATAAAAACAGAGTGGATTCGTTAAAAACACAACAGTCAAAGATTTTACAACAGGCAATTGAAACCGGTTCGGCATCAGTAAAGGAAAGTGACTTGCATTGTACAGATCTAAAAATTGCAGGTTTAACTATTGATGATGGTATATTTTTAAGGAAAACCATAGTAGAGTTTTTTCACTATGCTAGAATGAGTATGGACATCATGTTTCAAATTATTAATGCTGCTTTGTTTGGCGATGAATCCTTTGATATTACGGATAGGCGGTTAATAGGAAAAGTAAACAGAAAGCTAGGCACTGTTGCATCATTTTCAAAGTTAAAGGTATTATTGGATGCGAATAAAATTAATCCAACATTTTTATATTTGCAAGCTTTTGATAACTACATTAAGCATATAAAGACAATTCTTGTTACGATTAAGACCAGCTTTCTTTTAGGTTCTAAAGATGAGTTCTTTATTAAAGATTTCGTATATGATGGTACACTTTATCCGATGGTGAATGCTTTGGAAAAGGTTAAAGAAGTAAATGATTATGTTCAACAAACTGCAGAAGCTATTCTTACTGAGGTTAAGAATCAGTTGCCAAATTGTCTAAATAATAGTCAAAGAATTCAAAACATTACTTTCAAGCAGGTTATTAAAGAAAATGCTCAATCTCATGCTGTTGAATATATATCATTTTTTATTGATGTTCAGAATGACATAAATGAGCTACCTAATGAAATAAAAGTATTACCGTTGTTAGTAAAACCAAATGATGAGATATATAGTTTTGATTTTAGAATTAAAAAGATTTTTATAAGGAAAAAAGGCAGCGAAGAAGATGGCATAGTGGGGTATGCAGAGCTAAAAAATGGATTAGAGACAAATGAGTTTTATAGAGTTTTTGAAGTTCATCCATGTGGTATTGAAGAATATCATAGGTATATTTTAAACTTCGCAAATGAATATCCCCGAGTGACATTAAATTATTATGCTATGGAAGGTACTATTATTATTTGCAAAGATTAGGATGTTGTTTGTTGCAGTGTGTAAGTTTTGAAGATTGAGCAATAGGTTGCTATTTTGGTAAAACAGACAGTAGGTTAAGATTTGCATATAAGGATGGTGATATAATATGATGCAGATATCTGAGGACTTTTATATAAAATGCAATAAATGCGGTCACAAAACATTGGTTGAAATAGATAGCCTTGAGTGTGACACTTCAACGTATGATCGAGCTATGGGAGAAGAAATTGAGTATAATTTTTCTGGCGAAATATGTTGTGAAGTATGTAATACATGGATAGATTTTAGTATTAGAGGATATGAATATCCTGTTGGAGCATTCAATTTTTCAGATTATGATTGTAACGGTGGCAAATTTGAAAATATACCAATAGTAGAAATAAGGTATGAATTTGATGATAGATTTATTGATTACGCATATGAAGAATATATTGAAGCTGAAATTTTATTAGATCATTATAAAGAAAAGATTAAAAGAATGTCTCCGAGAGAGTTTGAATTTTTTGTTGGTGAAATATTTGAGAAGTTAGGATATAGTGTGAAAACAACAAAGGCAACGCGAGATGGAGGAAAAGACATTATTGCTACGAAATCAGATCCAATTCCATATACATTAATTGTTGAATGTAAACATTGGGGAGAGAAGCATAAAGTAGATGTCAGTGTAGTTAGAAGTGTATATGGAGTTCAAACTGCAATGCAAGCAAATCAATCAATAGTTGTGACTTCCTCGAGATTTACAAAGGATGCGAGAGATTTTGCAGAGGAGCGTAAAACTTTAATGACGTTATGGGATATTGATGATTTGATAAAACTTATAATTAACTAATTGGATATAGAAAACTTCAACTTATCAGATAGATTGTTAAATGGCGAATACCAATTTATGGTGTAAAGTATACTCTGTACTAAGAGTGTAGTAGACATGTTCCCGCCTACCGATAGTTTAAGAAGTGCCTTTGACTTGTTTCCGACTACCGACAATGTAAAAGACATCAATCCACCCCGCTCGTTGCACGTTGAGACGGTAGTATTGATGT
>DUNX01000134.1 GCA_012839115.1 Bacillota bacterium | reverse complement strand
GGCCACTAGTGGCAGCTTGTCAGTTGCACCACCATCAACACGGGGTAATTATCGTAGGTTTCGGGTGCGAACTCGAGGTACAGCAGGAGCAAGTTATTATTCAGGCTGGAGGGTATCATCGAACTCTGTTCGCAGAAACACAGTTCCTAGTCCACCAACTACAGTGACTGCTACTCCAATCAATTATAGTGATGAAACAATCACGCTTACTTGGAGCGGAGCTTCTGGAAGTACGAGTGCAATCAAGGGATACCAGATTGCCAGTCGAACATCTACGGATAACAGCACATGGAGTCCATGGAATGTTCTGACCACTCTGACCTTGTCGGCAAGTGGCGGCAGTTACAACCCAAATGTATCAAGAACCCCAGGCACATATACTCAATTTGGCATTTGGACAATTGACAATCTCGATGTTTACTCCTCGGAAAAAATAAGTAACAGCATTTACTGCGATATCACCGCCTGCGTAGCACCGACCGCTTGCTCAGTAAGCGCAACGCTGGCAGAAGGAAATGTTACCCTCTCATGGAGCGGTGCTTCCGGTGGTGCAGGAAATGCTATCACATCTTATGAAATTCAGTATAGTGATTCAACGGATAACAGCGACTGGGGCGATTGGGTAGCACTGACTACAGTAAGCACTTCTGCAACAAGTAGCATCTTAAGTGTCAGCCCTCCAACTACACGCGGGAATTATCGGCGATTCCGGGTAAGAACGCGAGGTGCTGCCGGAGAGAGTTTCTACTCCGACTGGACTGTTTCCAGCAACACTGTCCGTAGAAATACACTGCCTACACCTCCTACCTCTTTTACCGCTACTCCTGCCATCTACGAATCAGCCACTGTTACTCTTTCATGGAGTGGAACGATACCCGGAACTAGCGCTATCAAGCAGTATGTCATTCAGCGATCAACTTCAACGGACGGGATTAACTGGTCAGCATACGAAGCTCTGACAATCGTCGTTTCAAGTGCCGCCTCGGGGACATATACAGCAAGCGCTTCTCAGATAGCAGGAACATATACCCGCTACCGCATCAGCGTAACCGATACACTGGATGCAGTCTCCGGCTATGTTGTAAGCGGCAATGTAAAGAAAAACAGTCCGCCGACTGCTCCGGCAATTGTATGCCCGATATCCGGCAGTTCCGGTTACAATACCACTCCAAGGTTTATGATAACTACGGGAATTGAACCGGACGGTCAGACACAGATTGTGGAAGTTAAAATCGATATGGGGGCTTGGGTTAACAGCGTAGACAATCCTGAGATGTTTTCCGTAAGCGGCTATCTGGGCAATGGTGTCAATACGGTGTATCAAGCGACAACATTGAGTGCAGGAAGCCATACTGTGACCGTCCGCTGCCTTGATAGCGATATCGGGTCATCAAGCCCGGAGGTTGTACGTACTTTCACTGTGTTGCCATCCCCATTTGAGACGATCACAGCGAACGACACACATGTGAAGGCAGATCATATCAAGACGCTCCGAATCGCTGTAAATACGATACGCAGCTATTACAACCTGCCATCCGCTGGCTGGAGTGAGGATATTATTGCCGGAAAAACCGCGGTTAAGAACTGGCCGTTCCATATCATGGAGCTTCGAAAAGCCATCGAATCTGTTATTACAACAATCAACAGCTTTGATTCCTCGACGACCTTTGATATCCCGCCCATAACATGGCTACCCATTGGAACAGGACGGCCAAGAGCGGACGTGATGCAACAGTTTCAGAACTTAATTTTAATGCTTTAGACAAAATTCATCTATGGCGCTCTCGTATTCTACGGGAGCGCTTTTTTATACAAGAATTCATGAAACGGAGGTATTTCAAATGAAAGAGATATGGAATTGGATACAGATAGCCATTGCCGCTGTCGGTGCTTTTCTTGGGTGGTTTCTCGGTGGGTTAGATGGATTTCTTTATGCGCTCATAGCCTTTGTGGCCATAGATTACGTGACCGGAGTGCTCTGTGCCATTGTAGATAAAAAGCTATCCAGCGAAATCGGTGCAAAAG
>DUNX01000001.1 GCA_012839115.1 Bacillota bacterium | reverse complement strand
TGCGCCTGCCCGGCCTTGGATAAGACCAGCGTCATCGCTGCCGTTGTCGTGGTCTTACCGTGGTCAACGTGACCAATTGTCCCAATGTTTACGTGCGGCTTCGTCCGCTCAAATTTTTGTTTTGCCATACCTGTTCCTCCCTTTCCATCTTTCCTTATTGATTCAGGCTCATTTTTTTATTTATTTATAATTTCCCGGGCCAAGTTGGCCGGTACTTCACTATAGTGAGAAAAACTCATCGTATAAGTGGCCCTGCCTTGTGAAAGCGACCGGAGAGTGGTGGCGTAGCCAAACATCTCCCGCAACGGTACGGTCCCGTGGACAATCTGCGCCTGCGCCCTGGGTTCCATGGATTCCACTCGCCCGCGCCGGCCGTTGAAATCCCCCAAAACATCCCCCAGATATTCTTCGGGGATTACCAGTTCAATGCTCATGAGCGGTTCCAACAAGACCGGTTCTGCCCTTTTGCACCCGTCTTTAAAGGCAATGGAAGCGGCGATCTTAAAAGCCATCTCCGAGGAGTCCACCTCGTGGTAGGAACCGTCATAGAGAGTGACCTTAACATCAATCACCGGGTATCCGGCCAAAACCCCGTTAAGCATGGCTTCTTTAACTCCCGCCTCCACTGCGGGGATGTATTCCCGCGGGACAACGCCGCCGGTGATCTTATTGACAAACGTAAAGCCGGCCCCTCTTTCCTGGGGTTCAACCTCTAGCCAGACATGGCCGTATTGCCCCCGGCCGCCGGTTTGCCGGATAAATTTGCCTTCCACTTTCACCGGTTTAGTGAGGGATTCCCTATACGAAACCTGCGGTTTACCGATATTCGCCTCGACCTTGAACTCCCTTAACAGCCGGTCAATAATCACTTCCAGATGCAATTCGCCCATCCCGGAAATAATGGTCTGTCCGGTCTCCGCATCGGTTGTCACCCGGAAAGTAGGGTCTTCCTCCGCCAGCTTGACCAGGGAAGATCCCAGGCGATCCTCATCCTCTTTGGTCTTGGGTTCAACGGCGATAGAAATCACCGGTTCCGGAAATTCAATCGCCTCCAGCACCAACGGGTGTCCCTCGTCACAAAGGGTATCCCCGGTGGTGGTCTCTTTCAAACCGACCACCGCCACAATCTCACCGGCCTGCACCAGTTTCATTTCCTCCCGGTGGTTGGCGTGCATCCGGAGGATCCGCCCCACCCTTTCCCGGCGTTTTTTTGAAGAGTTGAAGATATAAGAGCCGGCGGCCAATTCCCCGGAGTAAATCCGGATGAAAATAAGCTTACCCACATAAGGATCGCTCATCACCTTGAAGGCCAGGGCGGAAAAAGGCTCCTCACCCGTGGGTTTGCGTAAAATCTCATTGCCGGTTTCCGGGTCAAAACCTCTCATCGGCGGGAGATCCACCGGCGACGGCAGATAATCAACAACCGCATCCAGCAGCAACTGAACGCCTTTGTTTTTAAAAGCCGAACCGCAGAGAACAGGGGTGATTTCCACGGCAATCGTCGCCGCCCGCAGGACCTTCCGGATCTCATCCGGGCTGATCACCGCACCGCTCAGGTATTTTTCCAACAAACCCTCGTCAAATTCGGCCAGCGTCTCCAAGAGCTTATCTCTGGCGGCTGCCGCTTCTTCCCGCATCTCCTCGGGGATCTCTGTCACTTCCTGCTTGGCGCCAAGGTCGTCAAGGTAAAAGACGGCTCTTTCTTCCACCAGATCAATAATGCCACGGAAGTTGTCCTCAGCACCGATGGGCAATTGTACCGGCACCGCGAGAGCCCCCAGCTTATCCTTGATGGTCTGTACGACCCGGAAAAAATCCGCACCGGTACGGTCCATTTTGTTAACAAAAGCGATCCGCGGAACCCGGTAACGATCGGCTTGCCGCCAAACCGTTTCCGACTGGGGTTCCACTCCGCCAACCGAACAAAAGACCGCGACCGCCCCGTCCAGAACCCGCAGGGAACGTTCTACTTCTATGGTAAAGTCCACGTGTCCGGGCGTGTCAATAATGTTGACATGATAATCACGCCAATGACAGGTGGTAGCAGCAGAAGTAATGGTGATCCCCCGCTCCTGCTCTTGGACCATCCAATCCATCGTCGCCGACCCTTCATGGACCTCTCCCATCCGGTGGACCTTGCCGGTATAGAAAAGGACCCGTTCGGTTGTTGTGGTTTTTCCGGCGTCAATATGCGCCATAATCCCAATATTTCTAATTCTTTCAAGCTCAAGAATCACAAGAATCTCCCACCTATAAACCAAAATCCCCCCTGCGCACGCACATCCGTACCGCGCACATAGTGCGTACGCACTTTAGCGCCGCCCGGCGCGCAATTACCAGCGATAATGGGCAAACGCCTTATTGGCTTCAGCCATTTTATGCGTGTCTTCCTTCTTTTTAATGGACAAACCCGTATTATTTGCTGCGTCCATTAATTCCGCGGCCAGTCTTTCCTTCATTGTTCTCTCCGGCCGTTGCCTGGCAGTGCCAACAAGCCACCTCATAGCCAGGGAAACACGGCGTTCCGATCGTACCTCCATGGGTACCTGATAAGTGGCGCCCCCCACCCGGCGGGGCCGTACTTCCAGAATGGGCATGACATTTTTCAGTGCCTGGTGAAAAAGTTCCAACGGGTCTTTCCCCGTTTTTTCCCTGATAATTTCGAATGAATCATAAAGAATCCTCTCAGCCAGACTTTTCTTCCCATCCAAGATCAGTTTATTAATAAACCTGGTGACCATCTGGTCATTGTAAATGGGATCGGGAATGATCTCCCTTTTTGGTACTCCTCCGCGACGCGGCAACTTTCAACCCCCCCTACTTCTTAGCCGTGGCCGTTTTCGGCTTTTTCGTTCCGTATTTCGACCTTCCTTGCCGGCGGTCTTCCACCCCGGCTGTATCCAGTGTCCCCCGGATGATATGGTACCTAACCCCAGGCAAATCCTTAACACGGCCGCCGCGAATCAGGACCACCGAGTGTTCCTGCAGGTTATGACCTTCACCAGGAATATAGGCGGTGACTTCCAACCGGTTCGACAGCCGTACCCTGGCCACTTTGCGCAAAGCGGAATTGGGTTTCTTCGGTGTTACCGTGGATACTCTGGTACAAACCCCGCGTTTCTGTGGGCTCCCCTTACTAAAGGGCAGCATCTCCTCTTTTTTGGTATTATAATTCCATAACAGAGCCGGCGCCGAACTTTTCTGTTCAACTTTTTTCCGGCTTTTTCTGACTAATTGGTTGATTGTCGGCATCATTTCCACCTCCTTCGCGAAGCAATGCTACAACTGACGCCCCCACCTCAATTCCGCATAACCGGCCGAATTCTTTCCGCCCGATCCGGACGGGAATCATCTGGACATTTTTCTCCCGTAACGCAGCGCTAACCCGGCGGCGGAGGCTTTCATCAACATCGTTTGCCAGATAAACAGCGCTTACCATATCTTTTTGCAGAGCGCGTAAAGTTTCTTTTAAACCTACCACCTTCTCCTTGGCCTCCAGGAAGGCTTGTTCCACAAGACCACTCTCCTTTCAGTCAAGAGGGGGCAGCCCGGCTATAATTAAAACACTTAATTATTCTAACATCTCAAACGCATGGTGTCAATAAGAAAAATCGCGTCCGATTTATCTCCCGGCTTCCGCCATATCTACTGGAAAAGGTGGCCGGACCGGTTCGGGAATGGCCTCCAATTCTCCTGCCTCCGGTACCTCTTCCTCCGCCTCATCCAGGGAATCAAGGCGGATACTCCGGTACTTGGGCATCCCGGTACCGGCAGGTACCAGCTTACCGATGATTACATTCTCTTTCAACCCGATTAAGGGGTCGGTTTTCCCTTTAATTGATGCCTCCGTTAGGACCCTTGTCGTTTCCTGGAAGGAAGCGGCCGACAGGAAGCTCTCCGTAGCCAAAGAGGCTTTGGTGATGCCCAACAAGACCGGACGGGTCACCGCCGGTGTACCTCCCTCTTCTTCCACCCGCTGGTTTTCATCTTCCAGTTCAAAGAGATCCACCAGACCGCCGGGGAGAAGGTCGGTGTCGCCGGGGTCTTCCACTTTGCGCTTGCGCAGCATCTGCCGGACCACAACTTCAATATGCTTATCATTGATCTCCACGCCCTGGGACCGGTAGACCTCCTGGACCTCCTGGACCAGGTAGATTTGGACGCCGCGCATCCCTTTGATCTTTAATATATCATGGGGATTGGCTGAACCCTCGGTAAGGCGTTCGCCGGCCTCAATTTGCTGGCCGTCCTTTACCCGGAGCCGGGCGCCGTAAGGGATCTGATACAGCTTCTCCTCACCTTCCGCGGAAATAACGCTCACCCTGCGGACACCCTTCACTTCCACCACCTTCACCAGGCCGCTGATTTCACTAATAATGGCCTGGCCTTTAGGTTTCCTGGCTTCAAAGAGTTCTTCGACCCGGGGTAAACCTTGTGTAATGTCTTCCCCGGCCACACCGCCCGTGTGGAAGGTTCTCATCGTCAACTGTGTTCCCGGCTCCCCAATGGACTGGGCGGCAATAATACCCACGGCTTCGCCCACGTCCACCAAGCGTCCGGTGGCCAAATTCTGCCCGTAGCACATGGAACAGACGCCATGCCGGGTCCGGCAGGTAAGAACCGAACGGACCGGGACCTTCTCCACTCCCGCCTCTTCGATCCGCCGGGCGGCTTCTTCATCAATTATCTTGTTGGCTTCATGGAGCAGTTCGCCGGTTTCCGGATGGAAGATCTCCTCCACAGTTATACGCCCGGTTATCTTCTCGCTCAGCGGTACGATGACCGTATCCCCATCCATTAGGGCGGCCAGTCCAATGCCTTCCGTTGTTCCACAGTCTTCTTCGCGGACAATAACATCCTGGGCAACATCGACCAAACGCCGGGTTAGATAGCCGGAATCGGCGGTACGTAAAGCGGTGTCGGCCAAACCCTTTCGGGCGCCGTGGGTGGAAAGGAAAAACTCCAACACCGTAAGGCCTTCCCGGAAATTGGCCTTAATCGGCAGGTCAATGATGCGCCCGGAGGGATCCGTCATTAAACCGCGCATCCCCGCCAACTGCGAGAGCTGGGAGACGTTACCCCTGGCTCCTGAGGTGGCCATCATATAAACGGGATTAAAGATGTCCAGGCTCTTCAACATTGCCTCAGAGGTATCATCTTTGGCTTTGGTCCAAATATCAATATACCTCTGGTAGCGTTCCTCCTGGGTAATCAACCCGCGCCGGAACTGTTGCTCTACCTGTTCAACTTGGCTTTCCGCTTCTTCGATAATTTTCCCTTTCGCCTCCGGAATAACAATGTCTTGCATGGCAATGGTATTCCCGGATTGGGTGGCGAACTGGAAACCGATCCGTTTTATCTGGTCAAGGATCCCGGCGGTCTGGTGCGCCCCGAACCGGCGGCAGATCTCCGAAACCAAAAGACCCATTTCTTTCTTGCCGATTCCTTCCTCGCCCACCCGGGCGAAAATACGGTCGATAATTTCTTCGTCGATATCCACTTGGTCCTTAAAGAGCAGCCGGCCGGCGGAGGTTTCCACCAGACCCCCTGCTATTCTCACCTTAATCTTGGCATGCAGATCCAGATAACCATTATGATAAGCCAGGATCGCCTCATGGGGTGAGGAAAAGATCTTACCTTCTCCCTTTCCGCCGTCCCGCAGAATAGTCAAGTAATAACAGCCTAAAATCATATCCTGCGTCGGTGTGACCAGCGGCCGCCCATGGGCCGGTGAAAGCAGGTTATAAGCGGAAAGCATCAAAATCCTGGCTTCCGCCTGCGCCTCGACGGAGAGCGGCACGTGGACGGCCATCTGGTCGCCGTCAAAATCCGCATTGTAGGCGGTACAGACCAGGGGATGGATCTGAATGGCCCGGCCTTCCACCAAGACCGGCTCAAAGGCTTGAATCCCCAGCCGGTGCAGGGTAGGAGCACGATTTAGCAATACCGGATGTTCCTTGATTACCTCCTCCAGCACATCCCAGACCTCGGAACGCGCCCGTTCCACCATGCGCTTGGCGCTCTTTATATTGTGCACATAGCCCTTATCCACCAGCATCTTCATGACAAAGGGCTTGAAGAGTTCCAACGCCATCTCCTTGGGCAAGCCACACTGGTGCAGTTTAAGTTCGGGACCAACGACAATAACCGAGCGTCCTGAATAATCCACCCGCTTACCCAAGAGATTCTGGCGGAAACGCCCCTGTTTCCCCTTGAGCATGTCGCTGAGGGATTTCAGGGGACGGTTCCCCGGCCCGGTAACCGGCCTTCCCCGGCGCCCGTTATCGATGAGCGCGTCAACCGCCTCTTGCAACATCCGTTTTTCGTTACGGACAATAATATCCGGCGCCCCTAGTTCCAAAAGACGTTTCAGCCGGTTGTTCCGGTTAATCACCCGGCGGTACAGGTCGTTCAGATCGGAGGTGGCAAACCGGCCTCCGTCCAACTGGACCATAGGCCGCAGTTCCGGCGGGATCACCGGGATAACCTCCAGAATCATCCATTCAGGACGGTTACCAGATTTCCGGAAGGATTCTACCACTTCCAGCCGGCGAATTGCCCTAATCCGCCGCTGCCCGCTGACCTCCCGTACCTCTTTCCGGAGGCGGCGGGCCAGATCGTCCAGATCAATCTCTTCCAATAATTTCTTTATCCCTTCCGCTCCCATCATAGCCCGGAAGGAATCGCCATACTTCTCCCGGTTCTCCCTGTATTCATTCTCTGAGAGCAGCTGTTTCTTTGTCAGCGGCGTATTTCCGGGATCAATCACCACATAGGCGGCGAAATAAAGGGTTTTTTCCAAAGCCCGGGGCGACATGTCAAGGAGCAACCCCATCCGGCTGGGAATTCCTTTAAAGTACCAGATGTGGGAGACCGGCGCCGCCAATTCGATATGGCCCAGGCGTTCGCGGCGCACTTTGGACCTGGTGACTTCCACACCGCACCGGTCGCAAACAATCCCCTTATAACGAACCCTTTTGTACTTACCGCAATGGCATTCCCAATCCCGCTGGGGACCGAAGATCTTTTCACAGAAAAGCCCTTCCCTCTCCGGTTTGAGGGTCCGGTAGTTAATGGTCTCCGGTTTCTTCACCTCTCCGCTGGACCAGGCCCTAATCTGCTCCGGAGAAGCCAACCCGATTTTGATGACTTCAAAATTGTTGGCGTCCAACAAGGATTCTCCTCCTCCTTTGACGCTTTGTTAATCCGCGCCTGCGCGCGACCCCTGCCCGGCATGCGCCACGCAGTTATTCCTTTTCAAGCAGCCGGAAGGGTCTTAATTGACTTCCTCCTCTACGCGGGCATACTCTTCCTCATCTTCCCCCAAAGTTTCGTCCCTGCCGGCCGGTTCCTCGTTAACAAATGCCTCCTCGTCCTCGCCCTCATCCTCTTCGTAGTTCTCATCCTCATCCTCTTCGTAGGCCTCATCTTCGCCCTCGTCTTCCCCATAGTCCTCATCTTCGTCTTCCCCGTAAGCCTCGTCCTCACCCTCATCTTCTTCCGTCTCTCCATCCTCTTCTGCGACAAAGCCGAACCCGTCTTCGCCCTCTGGCGCCTCCTCCGGTTCTTCCCTCTCCAAAAGCGGTTCTTCAAGTTCAAATCCGAGCTCTTTGGCCATTTCCCGGATATCCTCTTCGTCATCGGTGAACTCGATTTCTTGCCGCTCCTCCGAAAGCACCTTCACATCCAAACAGAGGCTTTGCAACTCTTTAATCAGGACTTTAAACGACTCGGGGACGCCGGGTTCAGGAATATTTTCACCTTTGACAATTGCTTCATAGGTTTTGACCCGGCCGACCACGTCATCGGATTTCACGGTTAAAAGCTCCTGGAGGGTATAGGCGGCGCCGTATGCCTCCAACGCCCAGACTTCCATCTCGCCAAACCTCTGCCCGCCAAATTGGGCCTTTCCGCCCAGCGGCTGCTGGGTGACGAGGGAATAGGGGCCAGTGGAACGGGCATGGATTTTATCATCTACTAAGTGGGCCAATTTCAGCATATAGATATAACCAACAGTGATCGGGTTGTCAAAAACATCCCCGGTTCTCCCGTCGCGTAGGATCGTTTTTCCCGACTCCGGCAGGCCGGCTTTTTTCAAAAATTTCAGAATCTCTTCTTCCGTGGCGCCGTCGAAGACCGGGGAAGCCACATGGATGCCCAGGGCTTTGGCGGCCCACCCCAAATGGGTCTCAAAGACCTGGCCAATATTCATCCGGGACGGAACGCCAAGGGGGTTAAGGACAATCTCCACCGGCGTACCATCAGGAAGGAACGGCATGTCTTCCTCTGGAAGGATCTTGGCGATGACGCCTTTGTTCCCGTGGCGGCCGGCGATCTTATCCCCCTCGGAGATCTTTCTCTTTTGGGCGACATAGACCCGGACCAGTTGGTTGACACCGGGGGCCAACTCGTCACCGTTTTCCCTGCTAAATACCTTGACATCCACGACCTTTCCGGACTCGCCGTGGGGGACCTTCAGGGAAGTATCCCGCACCTCCCGGGCCTTCTCCCCAAAGATCGCCCGTAAAAGGCGTTCTTCCGCCGTCAGTTCCGTTTCACCTTTGGGCGTAACTTTACCGACGAGGATATCGCCAGGGCGGACCTCGGCGCCAACTCTGATAATTCCGTTTTCGTCCAGATCGTCAAGGGAGCCTTCGGCCACGTTCGGTATATCCCTGGTGATCTCTTCCGCACCCAATTTAGTGTCCCTGGCTTCACATTCATATTCCTCAATATGAATGGAGGTAAAAACATCGTCACGAACCAGGCGTTCGCTAATGAGAATCGCATCTTCATAATTATAGCCTTCCCACGGCATAAAGGCGATTAAGACATTACGGCCCAAAGCCAGTTCGCCCTGGTCGGTCGAGGGGCCGTCGGCAATCACTTCACCGGCGGTTATCCGTTGCCCCACATTGACAATGGGTTTCTGGTTGATACACGTTCCCTGGTTGGAACGGTTGAACTTCTGGAGCCGATAATAGTCGGTTTTTCCGTCATCCCTTCTGATGGTAATCTGCTGGCTGGTAACCTTCTCCACTACTCCGTCGCTCTTTGCCAGCACGACGACGCCCGAATCAACAGCGGCCTTGTATTCCATACCGGTACCCACCAGCGGCGCCTCCGTCCGCACCAAAGGCACGGCTTGCCGCTGCATGTTGGCGCCCATCAGCGCCCTGTTGGCATCGTCGTTCTCCAGGAAAGGTATAAGATCCGTGGCGATACTCACCACTTGTTTCGGGGAGACGTCCATCATGTGCACTTCTTCCTTGGGGACAACCAGAATCCGGTCCTGATAACGTACGGAGACCTTTGGGTTGAGGAACTGTCTGGTTTTCGGGTCAAAGGCCTCGTTGGCTTGGGCAATCACGTATTTGTCCTCTTCATCCGCGGTCAGATAGATGATTTCATCGGTAACTCTCCCTTTATTCACCAAACGGTAGGGGGTTTCAACAAAACCGTACTCGTTGACCCGGGCATAAGTGGTTAAGGACCCGATCAGGCCGATATTCGGCCCCTCAGGGGTCTCAATTGGACAAATGCGCCCATAGTGCGAATGATGCACGTCACGGACTTCAAAACCCGCCCGCTCCCGGGAGAGCCCGCCGGGGCCCAGGGCGGAGAGGCGGCGTTTATGGGTAAGCTCCGCCAGGGGATTCGTCTGGTCCATAAACTGTGAGAGTTGGCTGGAGCCGAAAAACTCCTTAATCGCCGCCACCACCGGGCGGATATTAATCAAGGCCTGCGGGGTGATGACGTCCACATCCTGAATGGTCATCCGCTCCCGTACCACTCTTTCCATGCGGGAAAGCCCGATCCGGATCTGGTTCTGCAAAAGCTCGCCCACGCTCTTTAACCGCCGGTTCCCCAGGTGGTCAATATCATCCACCTCTCCTTTCCCGTCCAAAAGGGTGAGGAGATATCTGACGACCGCCTCGATGTCAGTGGGCGTAAGGGTCCTTATCGCTTCAACCGCAGGGATCTCTTTCCCCTTCTCGTCGACCCCGGCCGGTTCCGATTTCGGCGGCAGATTCAACCCCAACTTCTTATTCAGCTTATACCTGCCCACTGCAGCCAGATCATAACGGCGCGAGTCATAAAAGAGGTTCTCAAAAAGAGACCGGGCGCTCTCCGGAGTTGGCGGCTCGCCCGGCCGCAAACGTTTATAAATCTCCAGCAAAGCCTCTTCTTCGTTTTGCGTATTATCCCGGTCCAATGTATTGGCAATAGCCTCATGGTTTTCAAATCTCGCCAGGAGTTGGGCATTATCTCCGAGCCCCATGGCTTTGAGGAGAATTGTTACCGGTATTTTCCGGGTACGGTCGATCCGCACATATAAAGTATTGCTGATATCAAATTCAAACTCCAGCCAGGCCCCGCGGTTGGGGATGATGCTGGCGGAATAGATGGTATTGCCGCTGGTGTCGATATTTTTGTCAAAATAGACACCGGGGGAACGCACCAACTGGCTGACGATAACTCTTTCCGCACCATTGATGATAAAAGTTCCCTTCTCCGTCATTAAGGGAAAATCGCCCATAAAGACTTCCTGTTCTTTCATCTCACCGGTCTCCCGGTTAATTAACCGGACCTTCACCCGTAAAGGCGCAGCATAGTTCGCGTCTCTTTCTTTACATTCATCCACATCATATTTGGGCTCACCCAAGGAATAATCAATAAATTCCAAGACCAAATTGCCGGTAAAATCCTGAATTGGCGATATATCCTGGAACACTTCATATAAACCCTGCTCAAGAAACCACTGGTAAGACTTTTTCTGGATCTCGATCAAATTGGGCATTTCCAAAGTTTCGCTGAGTTTCCCAAAATTATACCTTTCCCTTTTTAATCCGGCGGCCGTCTCCGGCAAGCTGCTCACCTCTTCCCGATAATATTGGCGCGTACCAGGAGATGGTAGTCTGCGCGCGCTGAGTACCCCCACAGACTTCCACTGTATAAAGCCGTCTTGATGGAAGAATAAAACAAAGAAAAGCAAGGCTAACCTCGTTATCCTCGCTTGTGGTTACGTGCGTGCGAAACAGCTTCGCTCCTTTTTCTAATAATAAAGTAAATATAATAAAGGAAAATATAATAAAGGCTTCTTTCCGGCGGCCGGATTCCGGCTCTCAGGAGGAGCCGGACCGCAAAAGGCCGTTTCCGGCTGGGGTCGTGCATGCGGGTGCAACCGGGAAAAAAGCCGGAACTTCCCGGTAAAATCCGTGTAAAAAACAGACCGGTAAACAATACTTCAGCATTTCAATAGCTTATCATCTTTTTATGTTTTTGTCAATATTTTTTTTACTGTTCTAACCGGCCTGTAATAATCCCCTGATTAAAAAGTAAAATCCACTTGATGGAGAAATTACTTTTTTATTGACCGCCTGTAATAATTTTTTTCGTAAACAAACGGGAGTAGAAAAAGGGTTGAATGTGTGGAGATTTTCTGCCCGCCCCGGGACCAGGATTCTTGTTGCCGGAAACCCACGGTATCTGTAGAATCTCCGGTGACAAGTTCCCCCGTCATCTGGGGCCCCGTTCCCGGGGGCCCCAGATGCCAAGGGGTGGAGAAAAAATCTTAAAGAACTGACTTGAGTTCAACAACTTACTTGAGTTCAACAGTGGCGCCGGCCTCTTCCAGTTTGGCTTTAAGGGCTTCGGCATCTGCCTTGGAAATGCCCTCTTTAACCGGTTTCGGCGCATTATCCACCAGTTCTTTGGCTTCCTTCAGACCCAAGCCTGTAGCCTCCCGGACCACCTTAATGACCTGGATCTTGGTGGCGCCTGCAGAAGCCAGAATCACGTCAAATTCGCTTTTTTCTTCCGGAGCCGCTGCTGCGTCGCTGCCAGCGGCCGGCGCACCACCGGCCACCATCACCGGAGCTGCCGCAGAAACACCAAATTCCTCCTCAAAAGCCTTCACCAGTTCACTTAGTTCCAGTACAGTCATGTCCTTGACAATTTTTAACACATCATCAACTTTAGAAGCAGCTTTAGCCATTTTTCTTCCTCCTTAAATTTTTCTGAAATATTTATCTGTTTTATCTGTCCTTTCACGCCTCTTGGGCGTGTTCACGCCTC
>DUNX01000125.1 GCA_012839115.1 Bacillota bacterium | reverse complement strand
TGAAGAATATGAACATTTATTTGATGTTTATCATCGAGTTAATGGCCAAATCGTTGAACAGCATGATACACATGGCGTTCATATTGATGAGTTGTATTCTATTGTTCAAAACTTCCTATTCGATAAATTAAAAATAAAAGAAATTACATGGCAACCGAAATAAATAATGATTATATTATAAATATAATAATACCGAGAATACAACGATATACGCCAAATGCTGTACAATTTCAATAAAATCTAATTTTGATTAAAACCTTTAAAGAAAGGGTGCAACAAATGATTTGTAAATTTAAAGTAACATATACCTTTTTTGGTAAACATGAAAAGGAATTTAATAATCTAAAAAATGCTGCTAAGTTTGCTTTATCTGTTTACAGCAAGAAATTTTATCAAAACAATAGTCTATATCTTTCTGAAGTAATATACGCTAGTCAGGACAATGAAAATAAATATTTTAGCTTACAAGAGTTTCCTCGTTGGGCTATATGGTTTCACTCAATAGAAGATTTAGAAATTCTTGCAGAACAAAGCGAAAAAGAAGGAAGTACATTTACTTATAATGGCAATTCAATAACTTTCAAAGAATATAAAAAACTTATTAATCAAAAAGATAAAATATAAAAAAAATAACAGGTGGTTGGCCTGTTATTTTTTTATGATATTAGTGAAATTGCTGTTTCGTCAATTTCACTAATATATTCTTCTAAAATTTGCAGATTAACTGCAAATTTTTTTCTAAAGTTTTTGGTGAGTTGCTTGCAATACTTTCTAAATTGCAACAACTCATAAAAACTTTCGATTTCTCCTAGGAGTTCTTCAAACTCCCCAATTATTATTCTTACCAAATACTCCATGTTTTTACTAATTGAGTATTCGTCAAAATAATTTTCTTTAAAATATTTACTAAAAAAAGGGATTTTTTTAGTAAAATACGAAATTAACAAATTTGTTTCGTTCACATTATATATTATCTCCCTTCTTATTTCCTCGAAGGAAATATCCTTCTGAGAAAATTTGCTGACAAAAAATGCTTCTGTCAATATTCCTCCCTTGTTTTTAAAAATATTCCCATAGTTAACTCCTACGGAAATATTAAGGTTTTCTCTTTTTTTATTTAGAAGATTGTGGTAATTATCTTCTAAATAACTGTTTCTGCTTTCAAAGCTGTCATCTTCTAGAATTGCGATGTAACCTTTGTTGTAGTAATTTTTCCGACCTGCACGGCCAGAAATTTGTTCAAACAAGTTTCTGCTTATTAGTCCTTCGTAATATTTCTCCAATTGAGCAAATATTACGTATTTTGCAGGGAAATTAACACCCAATGAAAGTGCATCAGTCCCCACTACGGTGTCGATAATTTTTTCTGCAAAAAGCTTTTCTACAAAAAGTTTTTCTTTAGGTAACATTCTACCAACGTAGAAAGCTACCCCTTTTTCAACATAAGACAAAAGCTCTCTATTGTCTATGTTGTATTTTTTTCTCATATTTTCAATTTTTTTCTTGTCTACAGAGTGGTTTTCTCTGTAGTAAGCAATGGTGCCTGCTATATCCGTACAGTTATTGTACGAAAAAGCTATCACTAAAGCGTTTTTTATTTCACTATATTGAAATTTTTTTGGGGTATACAACAATTTTGTTGGGCGACTATTGTATTCCAACGTAGAAAAATTTCTACCAGAAACTTTTTCTACATAGTTTCGTAATATACTCATGTCGCCTAATGTTGCTGAGCAAAGCAGCATGTATTCTGCTTTGCTTCGATACAAAGCATCTATATACGTTCTTGCCCTATCCGTATTTTCGTTGATGTAATGGAACTCGTCCATTACTAGAAAAGCTTTTTCCATATTTAAGTACTTGTTTATGTATATCTCTTGGGTGCAAACAAGTACTTCCCAGTTATTAGGAATGTTTCTTACGTCACCTGTTTCAATTGCAGTGACGTAATTTTCCTTAAGCTCCCTGTATCTTTGATTACTCAAAGATTTAACAGGGGCTGTTATTATTAACTTGTAACCCTGTTTTCTTAATCTTTCTTTCCAGAAAGTTAAGAAAACTTTTGTTTTGCCTGCCCCCGTAGGTGCGGAAAGAATCATGTTTTTGCAAGTGGTGGTTGCCATCTTGCAAATAGCTTTCTTTTGCCATTTATACAACATTGAATACCTCCTTATATTTTTTTTCATGCCCTTATTATTTTCTGTAATAATATATTGCATTTTAGTAAGCAAATTCAAGTTATTATATTGGCAGGTGACGGCGGATATGGTTCACTAATCCATTATCTATACGGCAAAGAGAAGGAAGTTATTATATATTCCGTAAAAGGAAGCACTAAACCCGAATTAACCGCATTAGCCAACAATCATGAATGGATTGAAGATATTATTGAAATAAAGGATAAAGAAAATTTTAATACTCAATTTGTACAAAAAACTACATTATTGCCTGAGTGGAAAGCAATAGTTGTAAAAGCCAAATATTTTGATAAACTTCCATTCCTAGACGTTAATTTTTTTGCAAAGCAGATATTACAATCTTCAAATAGCTATGAACCACTAAAACCTTTTGATACGATAGAAAAATGTAAAAATTTAATTGCAGAATGTTGTAATGCAGGGATATTCATTCCCGGCACAAGAACGACAAAAACCGGTGCTATATCTAAAACAATTGAAATAAATAAATCTCATATACTATTAAAAGGTTTATAGTTTAAAAAAAATTAAAAAATTTTTAAAATTCTATTGACAATACATGGTAGTATGTTATAATTGAAATATGCAAATGAATAATGTATGTAGTTTTAATTTAGTTTTGATATTGTTTTAATTTTGTTTTTATATAGTTTTTATATTGTCTAAAGACCTCCTTTTTGAGGAGGTCTTTAACATTTTCATAATACGGTTTGTTGTACGATGGGTACTTCTTTTTGAAGTCTTCCCAGTTCTCTTCTATTATCTGCTTAAATATATTCTTGTCTTTCTTTTCTTCTTCTGTTATCACTTTTATTCTTAAAAACTATAACCCACCTTTTATA
>DUNX01000145.1 GCA_012839115.1 Bacillota bacterium | reverse complement strand
ATTATCAATCATGCTTAGGGTGAATGAGATGGAAGAGATAAATCTCGAAGGGCTCCGGCAGGAAGTTATTGATTTCCTCCAAACAAACAGGAAAATGGTTTTGGCAACATGTGCCGGCGGCCGCGTTACCGCGAGGACTATCAGCACAATAAATGATGGTTTGAAGATATTCTTCCAGGCCGACCGTGACTCTGTCAAGTGCCGGCAGATTCAGCAAAACAGTAATGTTGCACTTGCTTGCGGGAATATCCAGATTGAGGGAAAGGCTCGGATTACTTGTCATCCTCTTGAGAACAGTTTCTTTAGGGAGAATTACCGGAGGCACCACGAAAGCGCCTTCCGGAGATATTCGCAGATAAAAGATGAAGTAATAATCGAGGTCGAACCGACGTTGATAACATTTTGGAAGTATGATTCTGAGCAAAAACCGTTCCGGGAATACCTGCTGCCGGGGGAGAAGAAAGCTTACCGGGAGTATTATAAAAAGGCCTTAAGCTAGATGGCCGGTTATGCGGGCACGGGGCGAAAACGGAGGAGATGATATGTTATTAAGCAAAAGACGGTTCCGTTTTGTGCAGAGAGTTATTGCTTCATGGGAAAGCGGGAATGTTATCACATCCAGTGAAGCAGAAAAGTTGAGAGCCAGTATTGAGCTGGCAAAAGGCTTCCGTGATTTGGCGCCAGCCTGGCCGGTGCAAGCTTTACCGGATTTTAAATGAAAAATACGCTTTAAGGATCCGGTCTGATTTTTGCGGAACTGATTGAAATGGAGGAAGGATATTGAAAGCAATTTCCGGACGTCTGGAAAGGCAAATTCAATTTTTAATTGAGATCGACAAAACCAAGCAGGTATTTCGGAAAACAAAATTGTTTGATAAGTTCCGGTTTGAAAATGCTGCAGAACATGCATGGCACCTTGGTTTGATGGCTATGGTTTTGGGAGAATATGCAAATGAAAAGATCGATTTGGCAAAAGTAATAAAAATGGTCTTAATCCATGATATTGTCGAGATTGACGCAGGAGATACAATAGTTTATGATACTAAATCGCGCACAGAGGCTCAAGAAAAGGAAAGCTTGGCAGCGGAAAGGATTTTTAGCATCCTGCCTGAGAACCAGAAAAAGACCTTCATTGCGTTGTGGAAGGAATTCGAAGAAAGAAAAAGCCCGGAGGCTAAATTTGCCGCCGCTATTGACAGGTTTGAACCAATTTTGCAAAATAGATTAACTGATTATTACACATGGAAAGCCCATGGAATTTCCTATGCTCAATTACAGGTTAGAAATAAGCATATTCAAGATGGTTCTAAAGTAATTTGGGAAGTTGTCCAAGAGATATTTTCAGAGGCGAAAGAGAAAGGTGAAATTAAAGATGAATAAAATGGCCAGGGCCAGTCCATGGACAAGACCTGTTTGAAGGGAAGGTTAGGATGAAAGAAATTGATGGGTTCCTCGAAAAGGTAAGAAGATGGGCTGATCCCCAAAGAGACATAAAAGCGATCCTCCTGGTTGGTTCCTACGCAAGGGGACAGGCCCATGATGAGTCGGATATAGACTTGGTTTTGCTGACAGATGAACCGGATAAGTATTTGCAGGATCCATATTTTACGGGGGCTTTTGGCAGTATAAACAGGATAGAAAAGGAATTCTGGGGGAGAGTAACTTCGCTTCGAATATGGTATGAAGAGGGTTTTGAGGTTGAATTGGGGATAGCAACACCGGATTGGATCTTCGAAGATCCTTTGGATGCCGGAACCCTTCGCACCATTACCGGCGGGGCGGAAGTAGTGATCGACAAAACAGGTAGAGTAGAAAGAATAATTACCTCTGTCCGATAAGGAAATCTATAAAAACGATGAAAAAAGAAAGGCTCTCCTATGCTCTGGAGACATAGAGCCGTAAAGGGGAAAAAGCATGAAAGAATCCGATAATTTAACACCTCATTTGTCCTCGGAGTACGATGAAAACGGAGTGAGTGTATGGATGGGCAAACCATGTTGAGCTTACTCACCAATAAACTGGCAAAGTTCATATCCATCCTCTGCATTATAATAATCGCTTCTTTTCTTTCCCCGGAATCGCGGGGGATCCATGACTCTGTTGGGGATTTAGAGGTTACACTTAAAGGAAGTTCAGTTTTTACTAATATTAACCCGCAATTTGCTATAGAAGCAATTCAGAAAGTGACCTGGAATGAAGAGACAAAAACATACAGTGTAGAAATTGATAACGAGACTTTTTCGTATTATGGTGTTCTGGACAAGAATTTAAACCTGCAAAACAGTATTATAAAGAATAGAGAAGGGAAATTAATAAAGGCTCTAGGGCATGATAAAAGGGTCACGAAGGTGAATTCAGAAAAACAACAGATAGAGATCGCGTATTATCGTGGTAATAGATTAAAAGAGACAAAGGAGTTTACTTATGGTTCCGAGTTATTTGACAGCGATATATTGTTTTTATATTTACAGCAAAAACTATTAAAGGGAACAAGAGATTTTAAAGGCTGTATCCTGCAGAAAGCACGCGGGATAAAAGTAAATGCCGAATTTAAATTGTTCCAGGTTAATGATTTAGAAAAAATAGCACCGGAATTTGATTTTCCTGCTGTTTTTAAAGACAGGACCAAGTATAATCATGAAGTTTATGTTTATGTAATGCAGTTAACAGGGATACTTAAGATATTTTATCCCCATAAGTATTATTATGCTTATGAAAACACCTATCCTTATAGTTTATTGGCGTATTGGGGAGGGGAACCCGCTGCGGCGGAGTTCCACTTTTTTACTAGAGATAAATTCTGAGACCGAACTTAAATTTAGAAATAATTTTGAGTTTAAAGGTGGTTAGGAGAAAATGAGATAAGCGCAATGAATCTTGTAAAATTCTTCATTTCTTTCCCAAGGCTGCCGGGAAAATCGCCCCAAAGATCATGGCTGTAGATGCACATGACTTTGTAATTTACCAATTTATTGACAAAATTATTTTTGGAATTTCAGTACCGGGGACCTCAAGCGCCCAGAAATACGTGTCCGTAGGTGAGTGGTTTCATTTTGTTGGTACCTATGACGGAGCGGAAATTAAACTTTATATTAATGGGGCAGACAATCCGGAGACCCAAGCACATACGGGGACCATTTCCGACCCCGGTCTAAACCTGAGTTTTGGACGGAGAATATTCATGGATCCACCAATCTACAGGGAAGGGACAATTGACGATTTCCGGATTTATGACCGGGTTTTAACAGCAGCGGAAATAAACGAACTGGCCGGCAAGTAGATTAAGCCTTCAATATTACTAATAAGTGTAGCTGGGTGCTCATTTTAAAATATGACGGACTGTTGTCATATTCAATATGGTACGATTATACAAAAAACGCAACGGGGGGATTAAAATGCCTGGAGAAATTCTTGCCAGATGCGGATGCCGGTGTGATTT
>DUNX01000012.1 GCA_012839115.1 Bacillota bacterium | reverse complement strand
TCAAATTCCTCCTCTTAGAATTTTGGTTTGTCCAACTTCTATTCTAACTGAGGAATTTGTTAATGGCTCTCCTATTTTTTCAGAAAACCATTTTTACACCATTATACGGACTCAACTTGGGGGTGTGGGGGGATGCTGTACCCTTTACGCTTTCAACCAATCTGTCAAGAACGAATCTGGGGCGGAACTGGCCTGCGGGATGAATTTGGGCGCCAACTGCCAACTGACAAGATTGGTGAAAGCTGGGAGATTACCTGCCGGGCGGAAGCCGAGAGCCGGGTGGCGTCCGGTCCTTTAAAGGGGAGAGCATTAGGGGAACTCTGTAATATTTTTGGCGCGGCGTTGCTCGGTGAGAAAATCGCCGTGGGGAATAGTTTTCCTCTTCTCCTAAAGATTTTGGATGCACAGGATATTCTTTCGGTGCAGGTCCATCCGGATGACCAGTTCGCGGCCGTTCATGAGGGCGCTGCGGGTAAAAGTGAGGTCTGGTACATCCTTAAAGCCCAGCCGGGGGCAAAAATCATCTACGGGCTCCGGCCGGGGATTACCCAGCAAGACTTTATCGCTGCCCTTAAACGGGGGCAATTGACCGCATGCTTGCATCAAGTAGCGGTTAAAGCGGGCGAGATCTACCCGATCCCCCCTGGTTTGGTGCATGCGCTGGGGAAAGGGATTATGGTCGTGGAATTACAGCAGAATTCCGACCTTACCTACCGGGTGTTTGACTGGAACCGGGTGGATCAGCACGGTAAAGCCCGTCCTTTACATGTGGAGAAAGCCTTACAAGTGATCGAGTTCGGCCTGGTCCCGCCGGGTCCGTTCCATCCGGACGGTAACGGCCTGCTCCTGGAGAATGAACATTTTTCCCTTGCTTATCACCGGGTTACTACGGAAAAAATTATGACCCAAAGTCCGGCGGCTTTCACGCTCTTAACCGTGGTGGCGGGCACCGGGGAGATTTGGCATCAGGGACAAGGTTATTCCCTACAATATGGCGACTCCTACTTACTCCCCGCCTCTTTAGGCCAGTATGTCCTCCGCGGGGAGATGGAACTCCTTTTCGGGTCGCCGAATAAACCCTTGCATCTGGCCAAAGCAGGCCAGAGGGATGCCGTTTTCGGGTAAGGGCTGAGTGAGAAGAGTAAGGGGGTGATCATGATCTACGGAGCAATTGAAGCGGGCGGAACAAAGATGGTCTGTGCCGTTGGGACAGCCGATGGTCATCTTTTAGCGGAAGCCACCATTGCCACTAAAGATCCGTCCGAGACAACCCGGGAAATAGTGGCGTTCTTCCAAGGGAAGAAGATTAAGGCCTTAGGGCTCGGCGCCTTTGGGCCGGTGGATCTAAATCCGGCCTCCCCAACCTACGGTCATATTTTGGATACGCCCAAACTTTCCTGGCGCTATTTTGATTTTGCCGGCACGTTGCAGCGGGCCTTGGCGGTTCCGGTGGGCATCGACACGGATGTAAACGCGGCCTGCCTTGGCGAGATGACCTACGGGTGCGCGCAAGGGCTTAAAAATGTAATTTATCTAACGGTGGGTACCGGCATCGGAGCCGGGATCGCCGTTGACGGGAAGCTGTTACATGGGATGCTGCACCCGGAGGCGGGCCATATCTTGCTGGAACCCCACCCGGAGGATACCTACCCCGGGATCTGTCCTTACCATCAAAAGTGTTTCGAAGGGATGGCTTCCGGACCGGCGATTGCGGAAAGGTGGGGCGCAAAAGCCGCCGACTTGCACGAAAACCCCAAAGTATGGGAGCTTGAAAGTTACTATATCGCGCAGGCACTGGTCAACTACATTATGGTTCTTGCGCCGGAAAAGATTATTTTGGGCGGCGGCGTGATGAAGCAGGCCCAATTATTCCCTTTGGTCCGCGGCCAGGTGGCACGCCTGATCAATGGTTATCTGAAGACCAAAGAATTGGCGGATCTGGATAACTATATTGTGCCAAACAGTCTAGAGGACCGCCAGGGGATTCTGGGGGCTCTAGAGTTGGCGAAAAGGGCATGGTAAAAAACTTACAATGTGTTTTTCCAGTTTGTGGTCCTTGCCTATCTTTAGTTCAGCCCCTTTGTTTTGCCCGTTTTCGACGTATCTACGGTGTTCTTCAACATCTAAATTCGGTATCTTTCTTTTCCGCTATGTGTTTAAAACGTCTTTGCTTTGTGGTACTATTAAGGTGACTCATGTTCAATTTTCCTTTAACAGGAGGATTGACGTGAGTCATCTATTATTTTAGGGTTGGCAATTAACTGGTGTTGAACAGTAAGTAGGAACAAAAAAAGCGCGCAAAACCTTATCCAACAAGGATTTACCCCTATTGGACCTTGAAAACCAGTTGTTACTATGTCTCGGTAGACGGCTTCAAAGCATAAATA
>DUNX01000124.1 GCA_012839115.1 Bacillota bacterium | reverse complement strand
GCCAAACATGCCGATTCGCTGAAACTCATGGGCTATGACTACCACTGGTGCACGCAGCATCCCGGTCCGCTCGCCCCTTTGGACTGGTTGGAGGATGTCTTGGAATACGCCCAGGGTTTCCCTGAGCTTAAAGGGAAACTTATTGTCGGCCTCCCCCTTTACGGACTGGACTGGAAGGCATGGGAATCGCCTGATAATCCTGGTTCTACCGCCACGGAGGCCATGTACGAAGGATCCCTTGATTTGCAGAACAAGAAGAAGAGTGAAGTCAAAAGAGATAACACCCGGCATTACCCCTGCAATTGCAATTTTTCCATTAATGTCGAGCCTTATTTCATCTACGAAGAAGCCGGTAAGAAACACATCGTCTATTACCAAGACGCCGCAGCCACCAGAGCCCGGTTGGAGTTAATCAGTAAATACCGCCATCTGGTGAAAGGGATTACCTTCTGGCGGCTGGGCGATGAAGACCCGGAGATTTGGGAGGTAGTTGCAGAGTATAGCCGGAGCATTACTGGGGAAATATAGCGTGCCATGTCGCCCCCCATTTCTTTTGCAGGAAAATCTTGTTTTTTGCCGTAATCATATATAGGCATACAGATTTTGAATATGCCTGCAGGGGGGATGGAAATGAAAAAAATCTTTCTTTTTCCCTTCCGTATTATGGACGGACTGGTCGACAGGATAATTTCCCTGGCCGGAACAGTGGGCCTGGCGCAGTTTCCCCAATTTTTCGCCCAGTACCTTCAGCGTTTAGGCGGGCATCTTGAAGAAGCCCGTTTAGTTATCGCCCGCTACCGGGCGGCTGCGGAAACCCTCGACCTGACCTTGGAAGAATACCTCGCGGAGCACCTCGCCTCCGGCAATGAAATTTTTGTCTCCTCCGGACAGGTGTTGACCGGAGTACTCCAACGCTTTACCGAATTGGAAGAGGCTTTTCTTGCCCTGCAACAAGCCGGACCCTTTACCCGCTGGTGGTTTTTCTTGCTGAAAGCCGATCCGTTTATTACCAGAGAAACCTGGCGCTACTTTCGTCCCGGTCTGCCCACGACCACGGAAGGACTGATCTACGGTCTGGCCGGGCTTTTTCTTGCCTGGGGCCTTTACCAGGGGCTGAGAGCCCTAATCCTCTACAGCGGCCGGAAGATCAGGGCCCTGCTGAAACCGGCCACCCTGGTAAAACCGGGACCCCCGGTAAGCTCAGGGCAGCCCCCAAAACCCGGGCTTCCTCTCTAACACTAGAGCCGGCGCAGAGCCAATCCTTCTCTCTTCATATGTAAGAGGACGGGATATGGATCCTTTCTCACGTAACAGGGAATCTCCCGGGCGGTATCCCCTTTCTCAGTGGTGAAAAAGTCTAACTCCGGAAAAAGCCATGACCATACCATATTTATTACAGGCGTCAATTACCGGCTGGTCCCTTACGGAGCCGCCCGGTTGGATGATATATCTCACCCCGCTGGCGTGCGCCCGGTCAATATTATCCCGGAACGGGAAGAAACCGTCCGACCCCATAGCCACCCCCTGGAGATTGGCCAGCCAGGACTTTTTCTCTTCAGCACTCAGTTCCGGCGGGTCGCCGGCAAAGGCCTCCCTCAATTGTTCTTTTTCCGCCGCAGTCAAATCCTCCCGTAAATACTGGTCAACTGCATTGTCCCGCTCCGGCCGGGATATCCCTTCGCGGAACGGCAACGCCAACACCTGGGGATGCTGGCGGAGGTACCAGGTATCCGCTTTGGCCGCGGCCAGACGCGTACAGTGGATCCGGGATTGCTGCCCGGCGCCGACGCCGATCACCTGCCCGTCCACGGCAAAACAGACCGAATTGGACTGGGTGTATTTAAGCGTAATCATCGCCAGTAAAAGGTCGCGTTCGGCCGTATCCGGCAGGTTCCGGTTTTCCGTGACAATCCTCCGGGTCAGCATCGGGTTGGCCAGAAGGTCATTACGCTTTTGCGCAAAGAAAACGCCAAAAACCTGCCTAATCTCCATCTCCGGCGGTTCATAAGCGGGGTCAATCTGGATGATGTTGTAGCGGCCTTTCTTCTTTTCCCGGAGAATCGCCAAGGCCTCCGGCTCGTAGCCGGGAGCAATGATCCCGTCGGAAACCTCCCTCTTGAGGAGCAAGGCGGTGGGTAGATCCACCGGATCGCTGAGCGCCACCCAATCGCCGAAGGAAGAAACCCGGTCCGCTCCCCTGGCCCGGGCATAGGCTGCCGCCAAGGGAGAAAGCTCCATCCCTGTGATAAAATAGGCTTTCGCCAAGGTTTCGGAGAGCGGGACCCCCAACGCCGCTCCGGCCGGGCTGACATGTTTAAAAGAAGCGGCTGCCGGCAGATTTGTGACTTGCCGTAGTTCATGTACCAATTGCCAGGAATTAAGGGCGTCCAGCAGGTTAATATATCCGGGAGCCCCGTTAAGAACCTTCAAAGGCAGATCGTTGTTTTCTATGTAGATCTTGGCTGGAATCTGGTGGGGATTGCACCCGTAACGCAGGATAATTTCCTTCCTCATTTCTATTCCTCCCTGTTACTTCTTTATCTCACCGGCAGTTAACTGACGGGCTTTCCTAACCGGCGCAAAATCTCCCGGGTCTGCCTGGCCCGGTTCATCGTATAGAGGTGGATCCCGTCGACCCCATGGGCCAAAAGGTCCGCAATCTGCTTCACGGCAAAATCAATACCAACCTTTTCCGCGTCGGCCGGTGAATCCACGTACTTTTCCAACAATGAATTCAGCTCACGGGGGATTTTTGCCCCGGAAAGTTCGGTAATCCGCCGGATTTGCCGGGTGTTATAAACCGGCATTACCCCGATGAAGACCGGGCAAGAGATCCCTTTCTTCACCAGTTGATCAAGGAAATCATAGACATGATCGTTGATGAAGGCCAACTGGGTGATGAAAAAATCCGCCCCGGCGGCAACCTTTTCTTGCATATGCCTGATTTCCACCGCAATATCGGTGGTATCCGGCCGGCCTTCCGGGTAAGCGGCAGCGCCGATACAAAACGCTCCCAAGCGGCGCAAGTGCAAGATCAGGTCCCGGGCATAAGTAAAATCGAATATCCCCTGCCCTTCTGCAGGCGGATCACCCCGCAGCGCCAGGATATTCTCGATCCCTTCCGCAAACAACCTCCGGCTGATCTCGTCGATCTCTTCCCGTGAATGCCTGATGCAGGTTAAGTGTGCCAGGGCCTCTATCTTCTGTTCATTCTTAATCCGGGAGGCAATTTCCACCGTCCGCCGGCGGTTCCCGCCCCCGGCTCCATAGGTGACACTGATGAAATGAGGCGCCAAATCCCGCAACTCATCCAATGTCCGGTAGATGGTCTCAATGGGGTAATCCGGCTTGGGCGGGAAAACCTCAAAAGAGATGAGGGGTTTTTTTTCCTTGAATATTTGGGTGATTTTCAATGCCGTTCCTCCCGAAAAAATTTTGGTGTAAAAACATACTTTTATTAGTTTATCATAAAAAACACATTTTCCCATAAGCGTATTCAGTTGGTTTTTGCTATTTTCCGCAAAAAAACGCCGTAAACGGCGTTTTTTTACGGTTTTTATTATGATAGAAAGCTCTTTAGTTCCGTTTGTAAGCGGTTTTCATCTCTTCCAGCCCCCACTGGGGAACCGCCGCCGCTTGGCCTGCTGTACCGAAGGCCTCCATCCGCTTTTTAATCTCGTCGGCAATCGCCGCGCGGGAGGCTTTCAGATAAGCGCGGGGGTCAAAGGCTTCCGGGTTTTCCGCCAAGAATTTCCGGACAGCCCCCGTGGCCGCCAAGCGGATATCGGTATCAACATTGATCTTATTAATCCCGTATTGAATCGCTTTTTTCAAGGCTTCCAACGGCACGCCCTTGGCCGCCTCCATTCTCCCGCCGTATTGGTTAATCAAAGCGAGATGTTCCTCCGGAACACTGGAAGACCCGTGGGAGACCAGGTAAGTATCGGGCAGGAGTTGACGGGTCTTTTCAATAATCGCAAAGGCAATCTTCGGTTCGCCCTTGAATTTATAAGCCCCGTGCGAAGTGCCGATGGAAATGGCCAAGGCGTCGACACCCGTCCGCTCAACAAACTCCACCGCCTGGTCGGGGTCGGTGAGTTGGGTCTTTCCAGAGCCGACCCCGTCCTCAATCCCGCCCAGGGTCCCCAGTTCACCCTCAACGGAGACACCGCGGTCATGGGCATATTTCACCACTTCACTGGTGATCTTGACATTATACTCAAAATCCGACGGGGTCTTGCTGTCTTCCATCAGAGAACCGTCGATCATCACCGAAGTAAAGCCAAGGTCAATGGCGCGTTTAATCGCGTCCATGCTGTTTCCGTGGTCCAGGTGGATGGCAACGGGAATCTCCGGAGCTAGTTCCACCGCGGCATTGATGATATTGATTAAGTACTTGTCCTGGGCGTACTTCAATGCGCCCCGGCTGACCTGGACAATCACCGGGGATTTGGTTTCCTGGGCGGCGGTAATAATCCCCTGCATCTGCTCCATATTATTAACGTTGTAAGCCCCTACGGCAAACGGCCGCCCTTCTTTATGCGCCCGCAGGCTGGCCTCTAAGATGGCTTTCGATGTTACCAACATTTTGACTCCTCCTGTCTCGCGCGTACACGCGCAGTTTCTTTTTTCCCCTGTTGCTTTCCGGGGCTAAAAATAGACCCCGGCATCTTTCAATTCCTGGTCCGGCCAGTTAATAGTCTTCTGTATCAGGGCGTCGGCAAAGGGAACCGGGACAATCTTGGTCCCTTGCAGACCGGTCATTTTCCCGGTAACCCCGGTAAACAAAAACTCCATGGCCGCAAAACCAAACCTGGTGCCCAGGACCACATCGTCCGCTACCGGGGCCAGCCCCCGCATGGTAAAACCAAGGTCGGTAGCGCGGACACTTTCGATTTTTCCCAGTCCCAACTGGTGACAGATGATCCTACGGAGAATCTGGCCTATTCCGCCCAGTTTCGGGTTGCCGTGGGCGTCTTTACCCAAGTCCTCCTCAACCAAGGCTTTGACCACAGGAACCGCCGCCTTGACCTCCTGCAGTACCGGGTCGTCCGCCCTGAATTTTGTCCCTTCGGCAACGGCAATATTCACATAGCCCTGACGCCGGTAAACCTCTTCGACCTTCTTGGCAAAACCAGCGAGGTCGATGGGCTTCTCCGGGATGAGAATAAGGTCGGCACCGCCGGCCAGTCCGATCTCCAAAGCCAGCCACCCGGCCTCACGCCCCATAATCTCAACCAGGGAGATCCGCCGGTGGGTCCGGGCCGACTCAACAGTACTGCGGAAAGCCGTGGCGCCGAAGGTCACCGCGGTCTTAAACCCGAGCATGGTGTCGGTACCGGAAACGTCATTGTCAATGCTTTTCGGGGCGGCCACCACCGGGAAACCCATTTCCGAGAGGCCCATGGCGGTTTTAATCGTATCGTTCCCCCCGGTGGCCAGGATAGCGTCAACACCGATCCGGCGCAAATTCTCCACTAGTTTTTCCGGGTATTTTTTGGCCTTATTCTCCTCGGAAAAAGGGTTAAACCGTGAAGACTCCAGAATAGTACTGGGCTTATTCTCCAGCCCGAGAATCTCTTCGCGGCCCAAGGGGACCAGATGCTCCTCGATCCGGTCGTCCGTGGCCCCGGAAAAGGCTTTGCGGATCCCGACAAACTCCGTTCCGTATTTTTCCATTCCCTTCCTGGTAGCGGCGGCAATGAAAGCATTAATCCCGGCACAATCACCGCCGCCGGTGACAAAAGCAATCTTTTTGATCACTCCAGCCCACACCTCACTTCTTACTTGCTTGCTTTTTTCTTCTCGTTACCGTTTCTTCTTTTCGCCCACGTGCACATCCCGGCTTTTTCTACCGGTTACGGGTTTTCGTGACAAAAATATGAAACTCCTCCCCGTCTAACAGAATTTTAACCTAAACACCGTTTTCCGGCGGTTCCGGTTCCCCTCCGGAACCGTCGCCGGAAAAATCTCCGGGAAGCCCGGTGGTACCGGGAAAAAGCTCGCCGGAGGGCAAAGAGTCCGCTTCCCCTCTTTCCCTGAGAGTTTCAAGAGCCCCCAGACGGGCGAGAACTTCAATCATTGTTTTTTCCAGCCTTTGCATGCGGTACTCCGTATCGCTCTTCAGGAGCAGAATATACCCCCAGGCGTAGATAAGGAAGTAAACCAGAAAATCCTGGGGGTCAAAAGCATCTCTCCAGATCGCCCAGAGTAAAGAGGCAGAAGCGATCACCAGGAGAAAGAGACCGAAATAATAATTGGTGTCCCGCTGAAAATTCCATTGCCAACGCCGCATAGCCATCCTCCTATTCCTATCAATATGAATGGTTGGGAATAATGTCCATCTCAATATCAAGAATATATCATATGTCAATCTTGCTTGATCGAGAATAGTGTCACTTCTTCGAGAATCGATCCTGATGCCCTGATGTTTGGTGAAAACATCGAGCTAGTGATCAATATTCATTATTGATTCAACCGCCACACCGGCAACCGTCCAGTCTTCGATGGCCGGCAGTTCGCTCAAGTCATTGAGACCGAAATATTTGAGGAAATTTCCGGTAGTGGCATAAAGAATGGGTCGTCCCGGTCCGTCCTTTCTCCCCTTTTCCTCAATCAAACCCCTCTCCAAAAGCGTATTCAAGGAGCTGTCCACACTTACCCCGCGCAACGCCTCGATCTCCGCCCGGGTCACCGGTTGCTTATAGGCAATAATCGCCAGCGTCTCCAGGGCGGCTTGGGAAAGCGGGGTATGGCGCGGGGTTTTTTTCATTTTTTTTATGAAATCCGCATAAGCGGGGTTGGTGGCAAACTGATATCCTCCGGCAACCTGTGTAATCTGGATCCCCCGCTGATTTTGACTGTACTCACTCATCAGGTCGTCGAGGAGATCACGGACCGTATATTCATGTATACCCAGTATCTCGGCGATCTCCCGGAGGCGTACGGGTTCGGATGAAGCAAAAACCAACGCTTCAATTATCCCCCTGACCTTATTGAAGCCCACTGTCATCCTCCTTTGCCCGTGTGATTTCAATATCCCCAAAAAGCCGGTCCTGCCTGACCCGGATCCTTTGCATGCGAATCAGTTCCAGGATGGCCAAAAAGCAGGTTACCATCGACTTTTTGGTGGGGAGCCCGGAAAAAAGGATGCTGAAATAGATCTGCGGCTTCCGGGAAAGCCTCTCCAGAATCTCTTCCATCCTATCCTGGACCGACTCTTGTGCAACCGGCATCCCCTCCACTTCCAGGCGGGGGGTAAAGCTCTCCAAGAGACTCCTGAAGGCCTGGATCAGATCCCATAAGGAGAGGTCTCCCCCCAGCGGATCATCGGGCTTCTCTTCTTCCAGGTCAGGAAATTCCCCGGCCGAGCGGTAATAAAGCCGGCTCCATTCCTCTTCCTGCGTCCGGAGGACGGCGGCGGCCTCTTTCACCTTCTTATACTCAAGCAGCCTTTCCACCAGTTCGCGGCGGGGGTCTTCTTCCTCTTCCTCCTCATCAGCCACGGTTTCCGGGGAACGCGGCAGTAGCATTCTGGCTTTGATCTGCATAAGCGTGGAGGCCATAACCAAAAAATCGCCGGCGTAGTAAAGATCCAACAACTCAATGGTTCTAAGATATGCCAGATATTCATCGGTAATGTAGGCAATGGGAATATCATAGATGTCAATCTCCGCCCGTTCGATCAGGTACAAAAGCAAATCCAGCGGACCTTCAAAAACATCCAGCTTGATTTTGTATTCCGGTTGTCCGGCCTCTTCCCCGTTTGTGCGGGATTCGCGGATACGGCGGGCAAAAACCGGTCGTTTCTTGAGCAACACCGTAAAACCCACTTTCTCAACGCGCCGGGCGCGCATTTCTTCCTGCTTTAATTCTTCCGGTTCGCCTCTTGCAGCAAAGATAATTCCGGTTCATAAGTTCTGGACTGCGGGTCATGGTGTCTTTTAATCAGACTGACTACGGTGGCGGGAAGGCCCAAGCTCTTCGCCATATATGCTCCCCGCGTGGCATGAACCAAATCGACATACAGGGCGTAACGGAAAGAACGGCTCTTGTCCCGCGCCGCCCAACGCTTTTGCCTCCGGGGGAACAGGTCCCGCACCAGACGGACGGGGAGCCGGTAAACCCAAAGGATCTCTCCTTTGATCTTCCCCGCGTCATGCAACAAAGCTGCTTGCACCAAATTGTTGAGATTAACAACCCCCCGTTGAAAAGCGGCCTTGCGTACTATATACCGGGCCGCCCGCAGGGTATGTCTCTGGTCCAACATGCTCATTTGGGAAAAGAGAAACCATCCCGCGTCATCCAGATATCTCCTGGCAAATGCCTGTTTATCCGGACTGAGCTTTATTCCCAGCAAATAACTGAGACGTTCCCACCACCCCATGGATACGCTAACCTCCTGTCCGTGAGTAGCCATCATCCGTGCCTGCATTTCCTTCACCCTTCAGCCGCTTCCCGCGGTTCTTCCGCACACAAACGGGGTGGAACAAGATCATTCGCCACTATTTGCTCATAGGTCTCCCTGGCTACAATCAAATCCCCTTGCCCGTTTGCGACAAGCACAACCGCAGGACGCGGCAGTCTATTGTAATTACTGGCCATAGAATAAGTATAGGCCCCGGTAGAAAAAACCGCCAAAATATCCCCGGACTCCGGTACGGCCAGCGGGATATCCCGGATTAAAATATCCCCTGATTCGCAAGTTTTCCCGGCCACAGTCACTGCTTCTTTTGCGGGCCGGCCGGCTTTGTTGGCGATTACTGCTTCATAAACCGCCTGGTAAAGCGCAACCCGCGGGTTGTCTGGCATCCCCCCGTCCACCATCACATATTTCCTGATCCCGGGGATTGTTTTAATATTGCCGATGGTGTACAGGGTAACCCCCGCGTCACCCACAATCGAACGGCCCGGTTCCAAAACCAGTTTCGGCCAGGGATAATCAAGAGGGGAAAAAACCTCCCGCACCATCTGCCCGATCCGGCCGGCCGCTTCCCGGACAGGCAATAGCTTGTCATCCCGTGTATAGCGGATACCCAAACCGCCGCCTAAATTCAGCACCTTGGCGGTAAAGCCCGTCTCGGCCCGGACCTCCGCCAGAAAACGGGCGAGAATACCGGCGGTAACCCCATAGGAAGCAAGATCAAGGATCTGGGAGCCGATATGAACATGAAACCCGGTGAGTTCCAAGTGGGGGGAGTTCAGAACCGCTTTTACCCCCGCAAGAGCCTGTCCCCCATTGATGGCCAGTCCGAATTTACTGTCTTCCTGACCGGTTTGGGTATAGACATGGGTATGGGGTTCCACACCGGGCGCCAGCCGTAAGAGGACACGCTGGCGTTTTTCAGTCCCGGTGGCACGCGTTAATCCGGCCAGCAATTCGACCTCGTGCAAACCATCGATCACCAGGCACCCCACCCCGCTTTGCAGGGCAAACTCCAATTCTTGCCTGGATTTATTATTACCGTGAAAATAGATATCTTCCGGAGGAAATCCCGCTTTGAGAGCGGTAAAAAGCTCCCCTCCGGAGACCACGTCAAGGCCAAGCCCTTCTTGTTGCATCAGACAACAGATGGCCCGGCACAAAAAAGCCTTCCCGGCATAACAGACTTGTGTATCCGGGTAGCCCTCCGCCAACCCGGCCACGTAATCCCGGCAATTCTGGCGGATCCTGGTTTCATCCAGGACATAAAGGGGCGTCCCGAATTTTCTTGCCAATTCAATGGTGTCACACCCGGAAACTTCCAAGTGGCCTTGGGAATTAATCTGGAAATGCTCCGGGATATTCCTCATCAAGGTATTCCTCCCATCCTTTATCCGAAACACGCCCGCGCGATCCCCCGCGAAAAAACAGGCCTAAAGTCTTGCGTTGAGTCACTTCCGAAGGTTTTTTCCATTTTATCATTGGTTTTTATTCCGAGTCAAGGTAAAAACAGCTTTCCCCGATAAATTCCCGGAGAAGAGAGTTTTTTGGCACCTCCCGCCCGGAAAGGGGGAGAAAATAACTGAGAAATCTCAGCAGGCGTTCGGCTTCCGAATACTCCACACAGTCGGGAGTGACCTCTGCCAGTAACGGTTCGATGTACGGCTTTAACACCGCCAGTTCATAGATTAAATTTGAATTGAACATCGCGTCGGCTTCTTCCTGGTAAGGAAAGATATTCTCTTCCTCTCCCCGACGGACGCCCGGCCACAGGCGTAACGTGGCGGCCGCCCCGTGGGACCGGAACTGGCTGTCCCGGACAATCCGTCGGATGAGCCTGTTATCCGTAGTGGGGATCCGGTTATGGTCATCCAAATTCAGCTGGGTCAGGGCGCTGACATAAACCTTAAACTTCCGGTCTTTCGGCACCACCTGGGTTAAGCGTTCGTTCAGCCCGTGTATTCCCTCGATAATAACCGGCTGGTCCGAGGAGATCTTCAGCTTTTCACCCCGGAACTCCCGTTTGCCGGTGAGGAAGTTGAAACGGGGGATCTCAATCTCTTCGCCCAGAATCAACAAGGCCAGATGCTCGTTGAATAATTCCAGGTCAATGTTTTCTATAGCCTCAAAATCCGGATCACCGTTCGGATGACGCGGGGCGGAATCCCGGTTCAAAAAATAATCGTCCAGGGAGATGGAGACCGGCCGCACCCCGTTCACCTGCAATTGCACGGAGAGACGCTGGACAAAGGTGGTCTTCCCGGAGGAAGAAGGCCCGGCGACCAGGACCAGGCGAATCCGCCCCCGGTCCTTTGTAATTTGGTCCGCCAGGTAAACAATGTTCTTCTCGTGCAGGGCTTCGTTGACGCGGATTAATTCCGGGCCTTTTCCATCCTTTATATACTTGTTTAAAGAAGCGACATCGGGAAGGCCCAGCGACCGGCCCCACATCGCGTGTTCGTAAAAAACCTGCCCCAGTTTTCGCTGGTCAACAAAGACCGGTAAGGCCAGCGGGTTTTCTATGGTGGGATAGCGAAGGATAAAACCGGGCAAGTGAAAACGGAGTTCAAAAGGATGGAGATAACCCGTGCTGGGCACCATATAATCGTAAAAATAATCATGGAACCAGCCGCAACGATAGATCTGGACTTCAGGGGTCTTTGCATATTCCAAGAGCCGGACCTTGTCTTCCTGCCCGTCCTTGGCAAAGAGACGCCGGGCTTTTTCCACCGGCATGCTCAGTTTTTCAATCTTCTCATCCGCAGTAATAATCTCCCGCATCCGCTCTTCGATCCGGCGGAGGTCTTTCTCGGAAAAGGGGCGCCCCAGGTAGATTTCGCCGTATAACCCTTTATTCAGCGAGTGTTCAATCCGCAGACGGCTGGTGGGAAAGAGCTCCCGGGTCGCCCGGGCCAGGACCAGAATAAGGCTGCGGCTGTAAATCCGTACGCCCGCCTGCACCCGCAGGTCAACCGGGACAATCTCTGCTTCTTCCTCAATCCTGGTGGTCAATTCCCGGAGGATGTTATTAACCCGGGCGGCCACCACCAACGGCCCTTCCTTCCCGGGCCCGGCGGCCAGGATCTCTTCCAAAGTCGCCCCTTTCCGCACCTTTTTCTTCCCGTCCGGCAGCTTGACTTCGATAAACTCCATTCCCTTCCTGCCTCCTTTTCTCCGGCTGCAACAACCGTTTACTACCCAGACGCCCTCTCCGGCTTTAAAATCTTATCGCAAATTCTTCGTAGTTTTTAAGGTCAGCCCTTCTGTTTATCTCCAGATTTTCAACAAAGGCATAGCGGGGTCCCTCCCGGACACTCCCGAGAAAATGCCGGATGTTTTCTTCCATGCCCTCGGCTTCAATCTCCACCGTCCCGTCAAACCTATTCTTTACCCATCCGCGGATTCCATACAAAAAAGCCTTTTCTCTTACATAATAGCGAAATCCTACTCCCTGGACACGGCCGTGTACTACAATATGATAACGGACCATCCTGCCAACCTCCGTGTTTTTATGGGATCGCGCGCGCGATAATACTGCCCAAGTAAGAGCAGATACTTGCGCACGCATCCAGCGAAAGAAAGCCGTTCGTTTCCTTATCTATATATTATACATCAAAAAAAGCTTTTTTGATATGCAGATCTACAGCCCCCTGTATGCTTCCTCCCCAACCCGCAATTCTTGAGTGCCCCCAATCTCCGGACAAATATGTAACAAAGATGTGACAAATAAGAATTACCGGCGTGTTCGAGCGCGCGTTGGGGTTTTCACCGGTAAAAACAGGGCAAAAACGTCGCCAGTGAATAGCCGCGTGTTCGCGCGTACACGCTGGAATTTTTACCGGTTTCATGGTATTATGAAAAAGGAGGCGCATCTTGTCTTGAAAAACCTGCTAAAAATCTTAAAATACGCCCGGCCCTATTGGGTTTACTTAATAATTGCCGGGATTAGTTTGCTCTTAGTGACCGGCATCAACCTGGTCACTCCGATGTTGATCCGCAAATTAGTGGCGATCCTCAACAACAACGCCTACGGCCATGAAGAAATCCCCGACCTCCTTTCGGTAATAAAAACCCTGGCGTTGCTACTAGGCGTGGCTTACCTGGCCAGAGCGGTTTTTACCTTCTTCTACCGCTACCTGGCGCACCTGGCTGCCTGGAACCTGGTGGCCGACATGAGAACCCGGGTCTACAGCCATCTGCAGGGTCTTTCCCTCCGCTATTACCACCAACGGCAGACCGGTGAATTAATGTCGCGCACCGCCAATGACCCGGCTACTTTTGAGGTGTTAATTGCCCATGCCGTTCCTGATCTCATCGTCAACCTGCTGGTCTTTGCCGGCGTCAGTATCATCCTGTTTTTCCTCAACCCTTTTCTGGCCCTTTGCGCCCTTTTACCCGTACCGTTCATGTTTGTCGCGGGTATCGGTTTTACCAAAAGGGTCCTGCCCAACTTCCGCCGGGCCCAGCACCGGCTGGCCGAGTTCAACGCTGTTTTACAGGATAACCTCTCGGGAATCAAGGAAATCCAAGCCTTCAACCAGCAAGAACGGGAACATGGCCGCATCCTGACGGGCGCCAAGAACCACGCTGCCACCCTCCTCCATGCCCTGAAACTGAGCGCTATTTTCCACCCGGCAATTGAATTCTTCAGCAGTTTCGGCAATGTAATTGTTGTGGGGATCGGCGGGGTTATGGCCCTAAAAGGCCTGCTGCCGCTGGAGGATGTGGTAGGGTTCCTGCTTTACCTGGGGATCTTCTACCAACCCATCGGCGCCCTGGCCCGGGTCCTGGAAGATCTCCAGCAGGCGCTGGCCGGTGCGGAACGGGTCTTTGAGGTCTTGGAAGAAGAGCCGGATGTGAAAGAAAAGAAGCATCCCGTCATCTTAAAGAAGGTGGAGGGAAAAATCACCTTTGACCGGGTTTCTTTCCGTTATGATAACGAGGGTGATGATGTCCTGAAGAATA
This sequence comes from Bacillota bacterium, assembly GCA_012839115.1. Classification (GTDB taxonomy): domain Bacteria; phylum Bacillota; class UBA4882; order UBA10575; family UBA10575; genus JAAYGG01. Next base: position 10,761 of record DUNX01000124.1, on the reverse strand, counting down.
TCTCCTTCACCGTCAACCCCCGGGAGATGCTGGCGATCGTCGGTCCCACCGGCGTCGGCAAATCCACCCTGGTCAGCCTGATCCCCCGCTTCTATGACCCGACGGCCGGGAAGGTTTTGATTGATGACATCAATATAAAGGACGTCTCCCTCTTTTCCCTGCGCAACCAGATCAGCATTGTCCTGCAGGATGTCTTCCTTTTTAACGGGACGATCGCCGAAAACATCGCCTACAGTAGCAGGAACGCCACCATGGCGGAGATTGAGGCGGCGGCCCGGGCGGCTTATGCCCACGACTTCATCCTCTCCATGCCCGGCGGTTACGACAGTTATATCGGCGAACGCGGAGTCAAGCTCTCCGGCGGGCAAAAACAACGGCTTTCCATTGCCCGGGCGATCCTGCGCAACGCGCCCATCCTCATCCTGGACGAAGCCACCGCCTCCGTGGACGTGGAGACCGAACGCCAGATCCAGAAGGCCATTGATAACCTGGTGAAAGACCGGACGATTATCGTCATCGCCCACCGGTTATCCACGGTAAAAAAGGCCGATCGTATCATCTACCTCCAGGACGGCGTCATCGCCGAAAGCGGCGCCCACGATGAGTTGATGGGCCGCAAAGGGCTATACTACAAGTGGCATAAAGTTTGATCTCTTTGTATAGAGCCTGATCTCCAGTACAAAAACTGGGCTCATACATAAATGCCCCGGTTATTGCCGCAGCAGGTCTGAGCAGAGAAAAAGGCGAAGCGGGCCTTACCCCGGCCCGCTTCTTTATTTCTTGCCTTGGCCTACTCTTTTTTACCCTGGCCATAGTAGGCCCCTGTACCGTGTTTCCGCAGGAAATGCCGGTCCAATAATTCCTTACCGATTGCCGGCGTCTTTGGGTCAATCATTTTGGTCAGAAAAGATATTTTCGCGATCTCCTCCAGAACAAGGCTGTTTTCTACGGCTTCTTCCGGGTCTTTTCCCCAGGTGAACGGTGCGTGACTGGCCACCAGGATTCCCGGAAAATCCATGCAATCCCGGCCCTGCAGGGATTCCACAATCACCCGGCCGGTGTTGGCTTCATAGTCCGTCCTGATCTCAGCGGCTTTTAACTGCCGGGTGCAGGGGATCTCGCCGTAGCAATAATCTGCATGGGTAGTGCCGAAGCAGGGAATGGCTTTGCGCGTTTGCGCCCACGCCGTCGCCCAGGGGGAATGGGTATGAGCCACCCCGCCAATCTCCGGGAAATGCTTGTAGAGCTCCAGGTGCGTAGGGGTGTCGGAAGAAGGTTTGAGCCCGCCTTCCACCACCCTGCCGTTGGTATCCACCACCACCATTTTTTCTGCGGTTAATTCGTCATACGGTACCCCGCTGGGCTTAATCACAATCAAGCCCTTCGCCCGGTCGATCCCGCTGACGTTCCCCCAGGTACAGATGACCAGTTTTGCCCTTTGCAGTTCCAGGTTGGCCTCAAGCACTCTTCTTTTCAACTCCGCCAGCATCAGAACCGCCCTCCTTGTGCAGGTGTACGCGCCTAAGCTGCCAGTCGCTTGAATCCGGTTAAGCCAGTATGGGAGCCTAGCATAAACCGCCCTCTTTGCACAGGCGCACGCGCCGATACTACCCATCTACTCAGACCGTTGCCGTCTCTACCGCCCATACAGTCTGAATCCGGCCACACTGTGACTTCGCGCGCGCGCACGGGCGCGCGCCTGCTCAAAACTGTTTCTCCATAAACCGCCCAAGGAGAAGGTATTTTTCATATAACCGGTCATAAACCTCCGCCTTTTCCCTGTTGGGCTCGTAGATCTCACTAAAGTCGCTGGCCATCCGGGCCTGCGCCTCGTAGACGGAAGGATAGACCCCGGCGGCGGCTGCGCCAAAGATCGCCGCCCCAAGTGCGCAGGCCTGTTCGGACCGGACCACTTTGATCGGCATTTTTAGCACATCCGCAGTGATCTGCATAACAAAGGGGTTTTTCTTGGCAATCCCACCCATGGCAATCACCTGTTCAATGGCAACTCCCTCGGCAATGAACCGGTCAACAATGGCCTTGGCGCCGAAAGCCGTCGCCTCCACCAGGGCCCGGAAGATCCCGGCCGGAGTTGTCCCTAAAGTCAGCCCGGCCAGGGCGCCTTTAAGACTCTGGTCGGCATCGGGGGTCCGGCGCCCGTTTAGCCAGTCCAGAGCCAGCAATGAACCTTCGTCCACACCGAGTTCCATGGCTTCCTTGGTTAAGGCGGGGAAAATCCCTTCTCTCACTTGGGCCATTAATAGCTCTTTGGTTGCCTCATCCAAACGGGTATCCTCTTTCAGCAGGGTTTTCAGGGGCCAGAAAAGGATCTCCCGGAACCAGGCATAAACATCACCGTAGGCCGATTGCCCGGCCTCCAGTCCGATCATCCCCGGGAGCACGGAGCCGTCAACCTGGCCACAGATCCCTTTAATCAGCTTCCTGCCGACCTCTTCAGGGGAAGCCACCATAATGTCACAGGTGGAGGTCCCCATAATCTTAACCAGGGTTGCTTTGGTGATCCCGCCGCCGACCGCACCCATGTGCGCGTCGAAACCACCGACGGCCACCGCTATCCCCGGGCGCAGCCCCAAACGTCCGGCCCACTCCCGGCTAAGCCCGCCGGCTTTTTGGTCCATGGTGTACGTTTCTTGGTACAAACGGGCACGCAAACCCCGGAGTGCCGGTTCCAGCAGGACCAGGAATTCTTCATCGGGCAGGCCGCCCCAATCCGGATGCCACATGGCCTTATGCCCGGCCGCGCACCGGCTGCGCTTGATGGCGTGGACGTCTTCCACCCCGGTTAGCAGGGCAGGAACCCAGTCACAAAGCTCAAGCCAGGAATAGGCCGCTTTTTGCACCTGCGGGTCTTTGCGGTAAATATGCATGATCTTTGCCCAAAACCATTCGGAAGAGTAGATTCCCCCCTCGTAACAGGTGAAATCCCTTCCGCCCCAATTCCGGGCGTGATGATTAATCTCTTCCGTCTCCTGGACCGCGGTGTGGTCCTTCCACAGGACGAACATGGCATTGGGATTCGCGGCAAACTCCTCTTTGAGGGCTAAAGGCCTTCCCTCCCGGTCGACGGCACACGGTGTTGAACCGGTGGTATCAACCCCGATCCCGGCCACCCTCTCACCGGCGCCGGGGGGCAGTTTCGCCAGGGCTCCTTTGACCGCCGCCTCCATGCTTTCAATATAGTCCAGGGGATGGTGGCGGAATTGGTTCGCCGCCGGATCGCTAAAAAGTCCCTGTTTCCAGCGGGGGTAGTCGCAGACGGCACTTGCTTCCTCCCGCCCGTTAACGGAATTAACAACCACCGCCCGGACAGAGTCGGTACCAAAATCAATACCTATGACCAGATCGGACCTTTCCATCTGCCCCCCTCCTTTACTGGTGATAATAAATATCCCATTTCAGGTATTTACTAAAGGCCTCATTAATTACAGCGCCCACCTCACCGGGGCAAATGGCCACATGGTGTTCAAAGCCGTTTTCACAGATGTACCGCAACAGCCTTTGCAAACGGGGGATTTTGATCACGCCATACCCGCCGAAGGTCTGGAGGGGATCACCGGTAAATCTTCCCTCGCCGGTATAGGCGCGGATCTGTCCACTGGTGTCATCGGTGGTCACCCGGCAGTACGTGAACCAGGCCGGCTTAATCCGCCCGGTCACAGTACCGTAGGTATTCTCCTTGCCGACGGTTCCGGCGATAATCGCCTGGTAATCCATGACCGCCTCATGGCCGAAGACATCCTGCGGCAAGTTACTGCAATGGAAAACCACGCCCTGATCCGGATCGTCGCCGTAGTTGTTATTCCAATCCAGCAAAGCGCTGGGCCGGTCCGCGGCCAGCGTCAAAGCGTACATCCCAATCAGGCCGGTGATATCCGCCTCACAGGCGCTGGGGTTCTTCATCTCCGAGAGCATACTCATGACAGCGCAGGGGACAACGCCATAGTATTCCTCCAGCGCCGTCCAGCATTGAATGGCCGTACCGTCCCACTCGTGTTCTTTGATCAAATCCTCAAGGACCACAGCAAACCGGGCCATCTTCGTCAAGGCGTCCTCGGCAACCCCGGTTGTTGCCACATAATTCCGCAGAGCCGCAACCTTCTCTTTTACCGCCGGATCGTTTTCCTTCAGCCTGTTGATCTGTCCCAGGATCTCGGCCAGGTCATAAGGTTCAACCGCAATCCCGTGCTTCTCCAGGATCTTCTCACTGTAGCGTACGGTGGTAAAGTTGACCGGCCGTACCCCAATCTGGCCAAAACGGGCTTTCCGCAACCCTTTAACCACCCGGCAGACGGCGGCAAATTTCAAGAGATCCTTCTTGAAACTCTCCGCTTCCGGGGCGACTGTGTGTAATTCCGTAAGGGTGAACGGGATATTATACTGCCTTAGGTTGTTACAGACGGAGATCTTCCCACAAAAACTGTCTCTCCGGTTAGCCACGGACATCTTGTCAACCTCATCGGGAAAGGCCTGCACCAATACGGGAACATCCAAACCGGACAAGCGGATCGTGTCGGCCACGCCCCGCTCGTCACCGAAATTGGGCAGAGTGACAAGGATCCCGTCGAGCTTCCCGGCATTGGCTTTGAATAAAGCCGCGCATTTTTTGGCGTCTTCGTAACTCTCCACTGTACCGAAGGGCGTATCCTCCGGAGTGAGGGCAACCACATCAATCCCCAGTTCCGCCAGGACTTTTAGTACTCTTTTCCTCCCCTCTTCACAGAGTTCCGAAGGGAAAAACCCCCGGTTCCCCACGATCAAACCTAACGTCGCCATTGTTATCCCCTCCATTTGATTTTTTTTGTTTTGGTTTGCAACCGTTCACCATCATCTTATTATCCGGATGATCCCTTTTACTTGTGCAGACAACCTGTTTTATATTTAAATGGTGATCGCGGATCGACGCTTAGCTACTGACGATCACGATCAACAACTCCCCCTTTCGTGCCTGCTGCTTTACGGCTTTGCGAAGTTGACCACTTCCCAAAAAGCCTCTTTCGGCTTGTAATCAAGGTCAAACATGAGTGGCAGATCTTTCCTCCCCCGCACCGGGAAGTTATCCTTCCAGGTCCTGGCGTCACTCAAACCCCATACGGTCACGCCGGTAACCACGTCCCGGTATTCCCGGAAGACCGCGAAGACCTTCCGGTATTGCTCCGCCTGCATCTCCAGTCTCTCTTTCAACTCTTCGGGATCATCAATAAACCGCCGCTTATCATTCCAACTGTAAAGGGAGATATCCAGTTCGGTGATTTGCACCTCCAGCCCCAGGGAGGCATAGCGCCGGATGGCGGTCTCCAGTTCGTTAACGGACGGAGAGGTAATATCCCAATGGGCTTGCATGCCCATACCGTGGAGCGGCACTCCCGCATCGAGCAGGTCTTCCAGCAAAACGTGGATTTTCTCCCGTTTGTTCGTCTCTGTTGTCCCGTAATCGTTATAAAACAGCTTGGCGTTGGGATCGGCCTGGTGGGCAAGGCGGAAAGCTTCGGCAATATAATCTTCCCCCGTCGCCTTGTACCAGGGCGAATCCTGCCGCAAAAACTCGGACAAACTGTCGCTTACCGCTTCGTTAACCACATCCCAACAGTAAACCGCATCTTTATAGCGGGGGACCACCACATTGATATGGTCGGCCAGCCGCTTAAGGACCAGTTCGCGGGAGGCCGGTCCCGCCCCGTCAACAAAGAGCCAACTAGGATACTGCTGGTGCCAGACCAGGGTATGCCCGCGCAGCAGCAGCTTCTGTTTCCTGGCAAAATTGGCCATCTCATCGGCGCGGAAAAAAGCGAATACCCCTTCGCTCGGCTGTATGCTGGCAAATTTCATCTCGTTTCCTGCGGTGATACTATTAAAATGCTTAAGAATAAAATCCCGGTGGTTCAGTAAATCCCAATATTCCACACCGGCGCCGATCGGAAAATAATCCATATACGGCTGGTATAAGCCAGGGGTCTCCTCCCCGGATCTGACCGTCCCTCCCAACAGCATCCCGGTAAAGAAGATAATGAGCAAAAACAAGGCCGGCGCTTTGCTCTTCATCGGCAGACTCCTTTCTGGTTGTTTGGGTAATCCGGATTATCCCTGATGATTTTTTTACTTGTGCAGACAACTTGTAATATAATTTTTCTCCCTTTCCCCGCAATTTCCTCTTTTCCCGCAGAAAATTTCTCTTCCCGGCCGCCCCGGATTTAAACCAGTGCGCGGCAGGAAGAGCGTAAAATCAACTCCGGCTGGTAGACCTGGCGTACCTTGATGACCTTGTCTTCGATCATATCCAGAATAAAGCGGGCGGCTTGCCTGCCCATGGCCGCCTTGGGGTGTTTTATTGAGCTCAGCTTGACCTCGGAAGCCACGGCCAGGCTGGAATCGTCAAAGCTGAGCAGGGAAAACTCCTCCGGTACCTTGATCCCTTCATCACGCAGCGCTTCAAGGACCATTAAGGCAATCTGATCGTTGTAGCAGACCATCGCCGTCGGCTGCTCCCCTTTTGCAAAGAGGGCCCGGCCAAACTGGTACGGGTAGGAATAAAGTTGCGCGGTTTCATAGGCGCCTAATAAATCCGGGGTTATTTTAACCCCGTATTTTTTCAGCGCCTTCAAAAACCCGTCCCGGCGCTTTACCCCCTGGCGGTCGTCGGCCTTAAAAACCCCTGCAATCTTCTTATGCCCGAGCTGGATCAGGTATTCCGCAGCCATGTAGCCCCCTTTCTCGTCATCCATGATAATATAGGCCGGGTCCAGTTCCGGGTAATAGGCGTGGAGCATCAAATAGGGGATCCCCCGCTTCTCCAGATCCCTATAGTACTTGAGGTTCACGTTCTTCCTGGCACTTTGGGTCGGCTCAATAATCAACCCGGAGATCTTCTGCTGCAGCAAACTCTCCAAACAAGCCGCTTCCTTTTTCTGATCATTACCGGTACTGGCCAGAAGCAAGGTACACCCGGCCGCGCTCAATACCTCTTCAATCCCGCGGATTACTTCCGGGAAAATATACTCGGAAATATAAGTGGTGACCAGGGCGACAATTTTTCCCTTTCCGCTGGTAGGGTAGGAACGAAATGTTCCCCTCCCCTGCTCCCGGAAGATCAGACCTTCATTTTCAAGATCATTCAAGGCCTGGCGCACCGTATGTCTGCTGATTTTGAACTCTTCGGCCAGCATATTCTCGGAAGGAAGTTGGCTGCCGGGGGCAATCACCCCCCGTTTCATCTGCTCTTTCAGATACTCTTTTAGCCGGGAATATTTCGGCATGGTGTTGTTGTTCTCTTGTTCCAAAATCCCTCACCCACTCAATTCATTGCCTGCACTTTACTGAAAAACCAGATCTTGCTCCCCTATATTATACAGGTTTATTCCTTCCTCTACAATATTGGTGCCCGCCAAACTAACACTCCCTTGGGATCATCAATAAAGCACTCATAACCAGCAAGGCTACAGACCATACCGGCAGGGTGGAATATGAACACACTGGAATTCACCGGTGTTGACCCGTTACTGTAAATATCAATACGAAATGCCGCGCGCAATTCTTCGCGCGCGTGCGTTGAAATTCCTCCTAAAGACCTAGACCGGTTACTACTTTAGCCCAATTGAGATTTCTTTGCCGATCTACTAAAATGGTCTTGTAATAAGATGGCTTTGGAGACCTGCGCGCGCTTCATCGGGCTGCATCCGGCGGACGAACCGGTCTCCAGTGGTTAACAGGGCGCATGCGGGCGCCGAAAACGGAAAACCTGACAGGGAGAAAAGAGAATGACCGTTATCGAAGTGAAGAACCTGACAAAAAAATACGGAAACCTCAAAGCCGTTGACGGCTTGAGTCTTTCCGTTGCCAAAGGCGAGATCTTCGGGATGCTCGGCCCGAACGGAGCGGGAAAATCCACCACCTTTGAGATAACCACCGGTCTCTTGCACAGAGACAGTGGCAACGTCAAGGTGTTGGGGGTAGACCCGCAAAAGCGGCCGGAAGCGGTCAAAGCGCGCATTGGCGTGCAACTGCAGGCGGCGCAAACCTTCCGCAAACTGACGGTAATGGAAACCCTCAAGCTTTTTGCCGGTTTTTACCTAAACCCGCTGCCGGTTAACGAGATAATTACCCAAGTGGATCTGGCGGAAAAACAGCATTCCCGGGTGGAGACCCTCTCCGGCGGACAGAAGCAACGGCTCTCGGTGGCCATCGCTATGATCAGCAACGGGGAGATCATCTTTCTTGACGAGCCCACTACCGGCCTTGATCCTCAAGCCCGGCGCGATCTTTGGGGTTCAATTATTGAACTGAAAAATTTGGGGAAAACCGTCTTCCTGACCACCCACTTCATGGAGGAAGCGCAGAAGCTCTGCGACCGGGTGGCGATTATTGACTATGGAAGGATCGTTGCGCTAGGAAGTCCGCAGGAGCTCATTACAGCCCATTTCCACGAGATGTCCCTGGAAATTGTCCAACCGGAATTGCGAAACGAACCAAAATTATGGGAATTAACCAGTGTCACTGAGGTCATTGCGCTGAATGAGCACACCGTCCTCCGCACCCCCAACTTAACTGCGACAATTCGGGAATTGTCGGCGCTGGCGAAGGCGTTAACCATCAATCTGGATGATTTCCGGATCCGCCAGGCCAACCTGGAAGATGTCTTCCTGAAACTGACCGGAAGGAGGATAAAACCATGAAAGGCTTTTTCCAACTGTTAATGGCAAATATGAAAGAGATCTTCCGCGACCGGATGCAGTTCGGGTGGTTTATTCTCTTCCCGGTGCTCTTTGTTGCAGGCTTTGGCGTGGTTTTCTCCAGTAGCGGCAGCCCCGCGGCTGGGGATGGTACCATGAAGTTTCCGGTGAGCATCGTCAATGAGGGAGAGGGGGCTTTTACCGCGGCAATAACCGAGGTCTTTATGAACGTTCCTGAATTTTCAGTACATATGAAGACAAAAGATGAGGCGCTGCACGAATTCGCCGGGGGGGAAGCGGGATTAGTGATTATTCTCCCCGCCGGATTAGAGGTTTTGCCTGTTGCCGCCGGAGATCTGATCAAGGAAGACCGGAAGATCGAAATCCCCGTGTACTGCCGCCCGGACCAGATGTATCTCATGTACGGTGTGAACAAGATCTTCCACGAGGCGGAAAAGAAGGTCTTGGGCCAGCCAAGCGTCATGGAGATCAAGCTGAACACCGCGTTCCCTCATGACGACGGTCTTGAGAATAATGGCGATAATAAGACCAGCAATAATGCCGGCCTTAACATGATTGATTATATCCTCCCCGGGATCCTTGCCATGACCCTCATGCAATTGGGTTTATTCGGTTCAATACGGGTATTGGCTTTGCGGGTCGCAAAAATACTCAAGCTCCTTGGCGCCACCCCTTTACCGCGCGGCATGTTTCTGGCCTGCGAGATCCTGATCCGTGTGGGTATGTCTTTTATCCAAGCGCTGGTCGTCATTATCATCGGGCATTACGCGTTCGGGTTGACGCTCGCCAATAACTGGCTGTATATTGCCGGGTGGGTTTTACTCGGGACGGCGGCCTTTGTCGCCATGGGTTATATGTTTACCATCTTCGCGAAGACCGTCGAAAGCGGAAATGCCATCATGCAACTGGCGCAGCTCATGATGATGTTTCTCTCGGGTATTTTCATGCCTTTTGATCTGCTCCCCGGTTATCTAAAGACAGTGATGCGGTTCATTCCCCTCACCTACCTGGCGGACGGGCTGAGACACGCCGTCGCCGGCAACCCGTCGCTCTATGGGGTAACAACCGATCTCGCGGTTCTCCTGGGCGTCACCGCCTTCTGCCTCATCACTACAGTGAAGAGGTTCAAGTGGGAATAGGTATTAGCTGCTACTTCTTGCGGTATGTCATGTTCTTATCATTCTTTCGATATTCCCATTTTTATAACCCACCACTACTCGAGCAGCCAATTTGATGAATAAGCCATTCTCAACTACCCCGGGGATCATATTAAGAACTTGGTTCAGTTTTTCCGGATTCTCTATCCTGCCAAATTCACAGTCGATGATATAATTCCCGTTGTCTGTCTGGTAGCGGTCTTTCTCGTCACGCATGCGTATTCTTGTTTTGCAACCCAGTTCTTCTATTCTCCGCCTTGTCAACTCAACTCCAAAAGGAACCACCTCAACAGGCAACGGGAACTTCCCCAACTTTTCAACCAATTTCGTTTCATCGACGACCCCAATCATCATTATTCTTTCTGAAAGATTATTTTCTATCTCCTAAAAGTGCTAACGTTTCATTCCATTGCTTCATTCTCACAGACCACCTCGAACACACATTTGTCATTGCCATTAAGGATAGTGTCGATTTTATTGACGGTAACCGGTCTATTGAAAACCGATGAAAACAGCCTTTCACACCAGCCGGCAGAACAATAACAATATACCGGGGACATTTTTTCTACCTGCTTGGGTATTTCACAATAACAAGTATGATATTCCACAATAATCCTGCCATTACGGAGGTGTAAATGCCCGCCGCCAATCTGCTGCTCATTCATAAGCTGGAGAAAAGCATTGATATCCCCTGCTTCCTTATACAGCTTTTTAGCTTTTTCTATTGTGCCATTGGATATACACATAGTACCACATGACTGCAAAGCATTAATGAGAGCTTCTTTCTCTTGAGCATTCTCCAGCAATGAAATAGCATCGTTTATATATTGCGCTTGCTTTTCAAGGGATGCTTTATCGTCAATATAACCGAGCGACTCAATAAGCTTATTGTAACTTTC
>DUNX01000128.1 GCA_012839115.1 Bacillota bacterium | reverse complement strand
GAATTCTTGCCAATTTCCTAACAGTTTTTTTAGAGTTTAATGAAAAAACTGCCAGAAAGAGTTTTTATTTTACACACTCGTTCTGACAGTCTCAATTTTCATAGCTAAATATTATTAAAATTTCAACGTTCAATATAAAATAATTTTTTATAAATAAAACTATATCATTTATTAAAGTTTAATTCTAGACGTTAATTTCTTGACGCTTACAAAAAAACAGCCATTACTCCCATAGCTTTTGAGGAAGTAATGGCTCAATTCATTCCGCTTCTATTCTACATAGCTTATACTTGTGTCGATACCGATTGTACCGTTCGCACTGTCCCAAGTTACACCTATATCAAAGGCTTTGGCTATATCTCTTAACTTGAAATAATTGTTACCGCTAATATTATATGCGTTCAGAAATATTTCTTCGCCGTCTTTATATATCTTTGACGAGGTGGGGATTGCAACTTTGGATTTACCGTCACCTTTAGCCAACTCACCGCCTGCCGGGGTGTAGGATTTGTTTGAAATTAGGTTGATTGCCTTGTTTACTCCGTCCCAGGTAACTTCAAAATTTTTCTCAGTATTATTCACGGCCTGTGCTATGTCTCTTAGCTTGAAGTAATTGTATCCGTTGATGTTATATGCTTCAAACTCCACAACTTTGCCGTTTACCAATACTTTAGAAGTTGTTGGGTTGACATTAATATTATTTAAATCTTTAGGAGCCTGATTTTCAGGTTCTTTAGGAATAGGAGTTTCAGACGGGGTATTGCCTATATGTACGCAAAAAATACCCGCAAAACTTGGAAAAACAAGTCCATCATCTCTAACAACAAAAATGTATTTGCCCGGTTCGCTTAAGGTAGCAAAAGTACCGGCTGCAAGAAGCCGCTCATCTTCCGGTGGCTCGATATAAATCTGTTTATCGTTAAAATTAAAAACGTATTCAAAAAAGGAATAGAATTTAGGCTCATATACTGTAGGAATATCTCCCTTATAGCTAAAATAAAATGTTCTCATTGCAGATTTTGCAGTAACGACTACCGGTCCTGCGTCTGCATAGTATATAGGGACACCACCATTATCGTTGTAATATGCTAAAATATCTTTGACGGTTATCTCTTTATACTCTTCAAAATCATAATCAATTACCATGTTAAGAGTATCAATATCATCAAAATATTCTGCTACTTCTGTTTCACTTAATATAACATTTTCCATTGAAGAGATGTTTGTCAAATCAACTACAATGTTTCCTTTGGTATATGAATCGCTATATCCTCCATAAAATGTTTCAGTTGAAGCTGCAAATGCTGTTGTTGCAAGTACAAGCAAAAGTACTACGACTGCTGCAATCGGTGAAAGACGTTTTTTCATTTAATCCTCTCCTTTATAGTTTTTAACAATGTTATGTATACAATAATATTTATCGACAAATATCTACTTTTTATGAACAACACAATTATATCTTATGTAAACCAAGAAACCAAGGTTATCCCAAATAAAGGTAATAGCTCTCTTAATAAACCTATTTTAATAATAAATATTGTTTATTGTCGAGTAGTATAAAAATTTTAATAACAAATGGTGTTCCCATGGATACATTTTTACACTTTACTTTCTCTTGCTATGTTCCTGATGCCGACTGCAATGACCATGAGGTTTTGAAAGCCTTCAACGTAGGTTTGACAGTCGGCACAAGCAGCACCACTTTTTCTCCGAATATGCTTTTGAACCGCGAACAGGCGGCAACTATGCTTACCCGCGTATACAAAAAGGTTACAATGGAAGGCCGGACCATTGATACAGACAGCCAGTTCAAGCTGGACTATACCAAACCTGCTCCTTTTGTTGACGACAATTTAATTTCAGACTGGGCAAAGGACAGCGTATACTTTATGGTTGCCAAGGATATCATCAAAGGTATAGGCGGAAATAAGTTTGCTCCAAAGAATACTACTACTGCCGAAGAGGCTTCAAATTACGCCAACGCAACTCGTGAGCAAGCCCTTATTATAGCTGCAAAAATGGTTGAAAATCTGAAGAGCTTATTCACTAAAACGCGGAGAAGGGTGCATCCCTTCCGCGTTGTTTTTTAGTAGGATTTCACAAAGTGAAATGACCAAAAAGCGATGGGAGCTCAATGCCCCCGGAGCTTTCATTATTTCTTTCGGTAAGCCTGCCCTGCTGTCACAATGGTTTGCGTTATTATGAGGGCGGTGTATTCTATGTATCTACCTCGCCACGACCTTTTCCAGGTATTTCACCGGCACTGACTTTGTTAACCAAACACCGTTTTTGGACAAATAAAACTTATAACCATCCCCGGCCATTTCTCCACTTTTTACACAATACAGCACCGGTTTGCCATGGCGGGCACCAACCTTGATTGCTGTTTCTTCATCCTTGGATAAATGCACATACAACCTGCTCTTTGGTATTAATCCCTGCACATCAATGGAACTTACGTATTTCTCTCCCGTACCGTGCCATAATATCTCCGGCGGAACAACCTCATCCAACTCCACATTCACTGGAATAGAGTGACCCTGATTTGCACGTATTAAAGTCTTATCTTCATTAAAAGAAAATCGCTGTTTTTCATCTGTGCGTACAATCTCCTCCAGGATTTCCATATTAAAATCCTTTCTCTTGGCAATACCTGCAATTAGTTCATCAACATTTGCCCATCCATGTTCATCCAACGATATACCTATTGTCTCCGGCTTATGCCTTAGAATAAGGCTTATATATTTGCTTAATTCTATCTGCCATCACTCCATTGCGCCTAACTATTACCGTCATTTTTTTTGCCTCTTATACTTTTGGGTTACAATAGGTTTCTCTGAGTACTTGAATAATCTTTTTAATCCTGTCATCCTTTATATGATAAACGTTCTGAAGACCGTATTTGTTAGAGTCTAAAATACCGTGTGCCTTTAGCATGGCTAAATTTTGAGATAAAGCCGATTGAGATATAGCAGGTATTTTTTCGTGTATTTCACTAACATTCATTGGTCTTTCTATCAAATAGCATAATATCATTAATCTATGCTGATTTGCCATAACCTTAAGGAATTCGTTTGTGTCAAGTAAAAGTTGGCAATGATCTCTTCATCCTGTTATTTTATTGGTTTACTTGCTTTGAAGGTCAATGTGAAATCCTCATACTTTTAATTTAGTGAACTTCTTTCTGGAAAGTTTGG
>DUNX01000123.1 GCA_012839115.1 Bacillota bacterium | reverse complement strand
TAGCCAATTTGCCGGAAGGCGTAGAGATGGTAATGCCCGGGGATAACGTCCGGATAACGGTGAAGTTGATCACCCCCATCGCCATGGAAGAAGGACTCCGGTTTGCCATCCGTGAAGGCGGCCGGACAGTCGGCGCCGGTGTGGTCACCAAGATCCTGGGTTAAAATAAAGACTGGTATAAATTAAATAAAGACTAATTACTTGACAACCGTTGATTTTTATGATAGTTTTTTACCATTGAATTGCCCCGGTTATTTTTTTTCTGTCATTTTGTCTGGAGGTGTACCCGGTGCGTGTAGGAATTACTTTGGCATGTGTGGATTGTAAGAACCGGAATTACCGGACCAATAAGAATAAGAAGAATGACCCCGATCGTCTGGAAATGAAGAAGTACTGTAAGTTTTGCCGTAAAGCGACGGTTCACCGGGAAACACGGTAAAGGTGGGAGCTAAAATGGTCAAGCAGCAAAAGAAGGAGAACAGGGTTGGGAAGTATTTTCGCAGCGTCATTGCGGAACTGAAAAAAGTGGCCTTGCCCAACCGGCGGGAGACAACAGTCTATACAATTGTAGTGATTGTTACGGTTATTGTCGTCGCACTACTGCTCGGGGTCTTTGACATGCTGCTGGGTCTGGTCTTTAAGGGTTGGCTCTATTAACCCGGTTTCTGTCTTTAGCGTTTTTGGTCTGACGCCCGCTGCCGGGCACCGGTAGCGACTGAGACCTGGTGTACTGGAGGATTTTGATTTAATATGGAGAAAGCCTGGTATGTTATTCACACATATTCCGGTTATGAGAATAAGGTCAAAGCCAATTTGGAACGCCGGGTGGCTTCCATGGCGATGGAGGATAAGATCTTCCGGATCCTGGTGCCCATGGAAGAGGAATACGAGTATAAAGACGGAAAAAAAAAGCTGACCAAAAAGAAGATCTACCCGGGGTATGTGATGGTAGAAATGCTGATGAGCGATGATTCCTGGTATGTAGTGCGCAACACCCCGGGAGTCACAGGGTTTGTCGGCTCGGGTTCCAGGCCCCTCCCCCTTCAGCAGAAAGAGGTCGATTTAATCCTAAGGCAGATGGGTGTTGAGGAACCGCGGCCAAAAGTTGACTTTAGCGTTGGCGAACCGGTAAGGGTGATCCGGGGTCCCTTTGAAAACTTTTCCGGGGTGATCGAAGAGATCAGTCCGGAACGGGGTAAATTACGGGTTTTGGTCTCCATGTTTGGCCGGGAAACTCCGGTAGAGCTGGAATATAACCAAGTAGAGAAGCTCTAGCCAACCACCACGTCAACCAGGGCAAAACGAAGATACTAAGGTACTAAGATTAAGATACTGATACTTTTTCGACTAGTTTAAGCGGTAATCAGTTAACCGCTTAAACTAGAAAACCAACTTCGCTAGGTAACCAGTGAAGTTGGTTACCCCAACGGGAGGTAAAGAAGAATGGCGAAAAAAGTTATAGCCCAGATTAAGTTGCAGATTCCTGCGGGTAAAGCCACACCGGCTCCACCGGTCGGACCGGCGCTGGGACAACACAGTGTCAATATTATGGAGTTCTGTAAGAGCTTCAACGAAAAAACAGCGGGTGAAGCGGGGATGATAATTCCGGTAGTAATCACCGTCTATGAGGACCGCTCATTTACCTTTATCACAAAGACACCGCCGGTGCCGGTATTAATTAAGAAAGCGCTCAAACTGGAGAAAGCATCGGGAGTACCCAACCGGGAAAAGGTCGGGGCCCTCACCAAAGAGCAAGTCCGGCAGATTGCCGAAACGAAGATGCAGGACCTCAATGCCGGGAGCCTGGAAGCGGCCATCTCCATGGTGGAAGGAACAGCCCGCAGCATGGGGGTAACGGTTAAGCAATAACCGGCCGGTATTACGTGGGAGGATGCCCTCGTGGCGTCCGCCAACGCGCGCGAGCGCGACCACTACTTTGAGGAGGAAAAACAATGGCAAAACGGGGAAAAAAGTATCTTGAGATGGCGAAGGTTATTGACAGAAGTAAGTTATACGATCCAGCAGAAGCCGTAGCCCTTTTAAAAGAGCATGCCAAGGCGAATTTTGACCAAACGGTGGAAGTTGCTGTTCGCCTGGGCGTTGATCCCAGACATGCGGACCAACAGGTAAGAGGGACCGTGGTTTTGCCGCACGGGACCGGGAAAACCCGGCGGGTCCTGGTTTTTGCCAAAGGCGAAAAGGCCAAAGAAGCCGAGGCGGCAGGGGCCGATGTTGTCGGCGCTGAAGAACTGATTGAAGATATTCAAAAGGGATGGCTGGAGTTTGACGTGGCGGTGGCCACCCCGGATATGATGGGCGCCGTCGGAAAACTCGGACGTATCCTGGGTCCCAAGGGGTTGATGCCCAACCCCAAAACCGGAACGGTCACCTTCGAGTTGGCCAAAGCCGTTCAGGAAATTAAAGCCGGGAAAGTGGAATACCGGGTTGACAAAACCGGCATCGTCCATGTTCCCATTGGCAAGCTCAGTTTTTCCGTGGAAAATCTGGCTGATAATTTTAGAGCCCTAATCGATGCCTTGCAAAAAGCGAAACCGGCAGCGGCAAAAGGGGTTTATATGCGAAGTGTAACCCTTTCGGCCACCTTTAGCCCAGGCATCAAAGTCTCGCCGCATTTTGCCACCCAGTCGGTAGCCGCGGAGGCGTAATTGCGCACGTGCGCAGGGCAATAAGGACATAAAAAATCTATAGGGAAACCAGACCGTAGACAGCAGGTATCCTTCGGGATTTAAAGACGCGTACGCAAACGCCTGCCGAGGCTGGAACCGGCCGTAAGTAATTACGTGTGCGGGCCTTGGTTGTGTCTATGGGGCCCGTATTTTATTTTCTTAACACATTGGCGCTGTAGGGACGGAGGAGGTGAAGTGGAGGAATGAAAAGAACGGAGAAAGAAGCCCAGGTCCAGATGATCAAGGAGAAACTCTCGGAGGCACAGGCGGTGATTCTTGCCGATTACCGGGGGTTGACTGTCGAGGAAATGACGGAACTGCGGAAAAAATTGCGGGAGGCCGGAGTAGAACTCCGGGTCGTCAAAAATACCTTGGCCAGGCTGGCGGCGAAAGAAGCCAAAATCGACGATTTGGATTCACATTTGAACGGTCCGATTGCCATGGCTTTTGGGATTGGTGACCCGGTTGCGCCGGCGAAGATTCTCCATACTTTCGCCCGTACCCATAAAAATCTGGAGCTAAAGGCGGGATTGTTGGAGAAAAAGATTCTCGATCGTAAGGGGATCGAAGCCTTGGCCGCCTTACCCACCCGTGAGGTGCTCCTGGCCCAGTTGGCCGCAGCTATGGTGGGGCCGCTGCGGAATTTGGGCTTCGTTTTGTCCGCACCCATCCGGGATCTGGTCTACGTTCTGGAGGCGGTCCGGAAAAAGCAACACGCCCAGGAGGCGTGAACACGCCCAAGAGGCGTGAACACGCCCAAGAGGCGTGAACACGCCCAGG
>DUNX01000011.1 GCA_012839115.1 Bacillota bacterium | reverse complement strand
GACAGACCGGGGGAAACAAGACACACCACCAATTTTCCCCTTTTCCTTCTCCGAGTACCACCCGGAGGGCGTGGTAGCAGCCCCCGGGCAAGACCCCGAAGGGGTAGCTTTTTTCCGGAAAATCATACCTGCCGATCTCCAACCGCACCGGAGCGGTGCGGCCATGCTTACGCAGTTCCTCCTCTGCCGCCTTGGTCAGGGATTCCCGGTGATCCGCCAAAAACGCCAGGGCTTCCCGGCGGCTACGGACGCCTGCCAATTCCCCGGTTTCTTTAAGAATCCTGTCCCTGACTTTTAACTTCAGTTTCTGGTCCACCGGGTCGTTGCTGTTTGCCACCACATGCAGGCGGAGGAGGTTTCCGGTGGCAAAAGCGAAGACCGCCCGGTCCTTTACCCCCCGGAACCAGTTACCACCCCCTAGAAACAGCCCGGCAAGAACAGTTAAGATCAAGATAAAGCCAACCCGCACCCGCAACTTCCTCACTCCTTCTTCCGGTTCCCCGCGATATACCTCCGCATATGCTTAAGAGCGGTTTTTTCCAACCTGGAGACCTGGGCTTGGGAGATCCCGATCTCCTCTGCCACTTCCATTTGCGTCCGGCCTTCAAAAAACCGCATCCGCAGAATCTGTTTCTCCCTTTCATTCAGTTTCGACATGGCTTCCCGGATTGAGATCTCTTCCAGCCACTGGCTGTCGCTGTTTTTTTCGTCACTGATCTGGTCCATGACAAAGATCGGGTCCCCCCCGTCATGGTAGATGGGCTCAAACAGGGAGATGGGTTCCTGGATAGCGTCCAGAGCAAAGACAATCTCTTCCCTGGGAACATTCAAAACCCCCGCGATCTCGCTCACCGTCGGTTCTTTCCCGTTCTTCCCGGTCAATGTATCCCGGACCTGCAGCGCCTTGTAGGCGATATCCCGCAGGGACCTACTAACTCGCAGGGGGTTATTATCCCGCAAATAGCGGCGGATCTCACCGATAATCATCGGTACCGCGTAAGTAGAAAACTTCACATTCTGCGAAAGGTCAAAATTATCGATGGCCTTCATTAACCCGATACAACCGACCTGAAACAGGTCGTCCACATATTCGCCGCGGTTATTAAACCGCTGGATCACACTGAGTACCAGCCTGAGATTCCCCTGGATCAACGCCTCCCGCGCACTCTTCTCACCGTTTTTCATCTTCTGTAATAGCTCCCGCATCCGGGTGTTGGTGAGAACCGGCAGCTTGGACGTGTTGACCCCGCAGATCTCAACTTTATTCAGGATCATTCTCCCAACCCCCAAGTGGCCAGCCTTGTCATTAGGATTATAGCCATAAAAAGGCCGGGATATACCTGTACTCGTTTGCCCTAGAATACGGGGGAAGGGGAGAACAAAAAACCGGCCCAAGACGGCAACGTGCGTTCCCACGTCATTCCCGTCTTGAGCCGGTATACCGGTAGTCCCGATATCTGATTTAAGCTTACTCATATTTAAGCTTACTCATATTTAAGCTTACTTAATATTTAAGCTTATTCATACTTGATCTTAATTTTCTTCCTGTAAAGGCTCAATCCTTTACCACTATTCTCCCACCCCGAATTCTTCCGGCCTTTCCGCCCGGTAACCGTAGAGCCATTGGAGAAAAGCGCTGATCCTTCCGGCCGCCCGGCCGTCCCCGTAAGGGTTGACTGCCTGGGCCATCTCCCGGTAGGCCGCTTCGTCCAGGAACAACCGGCGAACCTCCGCCCGGATCTTCTCCCTGTCCAAGCCCACCAGGCGGACAGTCCCGGCGCGGACCGCCTCCGGACGCTCGGTGGTATCGCGCAAAACCAGTACCGGTTTGCCCAAGGCCGGCGCTTCTTCCTGGATCCCTCCGGAATCGGTCAGCACCAAATCGGCCCGGCGCATCAGCGCCACAAACGGCCCGTACTCCAGGGGCGCAAGGAGCCGGACCCGGGACAGATCTTCCAGGACTTCTTCGGCCGTCTGCCGGACCAATGGATTACGGTGGACGGGGAAAACCACCCAGAGATCGGGGAAATCCGCCAGTAACAAGCGGAGGGCACTGTAGATCCGGCGCAACGGTTCGCCCAAATTCTCCCGCCGGTGGGTGGTGACCAGGATCACCTTCTGCCCGGGCGGGATCTCCGCAGCTTCGCGGGGGAGTTTCAAGTCCGGGTGTGCAGCCACGGCAAGCAAGGCATCAATCACCGTGTTCCCGGTCACCATGACCGCGGAAGGTGGGATCCGCTCGGCCAGCAAATTCCCGGCCGCTGTCCGGGTG
>DUNX01000122.1 GCA_012839115.1 Bacillota bacterium | reverse complement strand
GTACACGTGTGTACGAGTACACGTGTGTACGAGTACACGGGTGTGCGAGTGCACGAATGTACAAGTACACGAGTGTGCGAGCACCCGCGGCCGGTAAGTGGCCACTATGGCAGGAATTGCCGGGCCGCCCGGGAATTATAATTATGAGAGATTAGGCTAGGCAAAATTATGGAAGGGGTTGATGACCATCAAATTCACCGATGGAAACTGGCTGGTCAAAAAGGGAGTAAAGATCTTCTCCCCGGCCGCCCTTTATGATTACGAATCCGGGAATGAAACCCTGACCCTATATGCACCGGCTCGTCCTATCCACCACAAGGGCGATACCTTACAAGGGCCCTTGTTCACCATCGAGCTTTCTTCGCCGGCGCCGGAAGTCATCAGGGTACGTCTTTATCATTATAAAGGAGGGATCGCGCAAGGCCGGATCGCTCCTGCCTTTACCATCAATGAAGCGCCGGCGGCAGTTGCTACGCACGCCCCCGTCCAGATCAGCGAGGAAGACGGTTGCCTGGTTTACCGGACAGGGAACCTGTCGGCCCGGATCAAGAAAAACCCCTGGTCCATCCTTTTTTTCGACGGGGACAGGAAACTCACCGGCAGCGACTACCGGAGTATGGGTTATATCCAAACCGGCGATGATGACATACCCGAATACGGTTACGGGGGCGCCCGCGTCTATATGCGGGAACAGCTCAGCCTGGAGGTGGGCGAGGGCGTTTACGGGCTGGGGGAGCGTTTCACCGCTTTCGTCAAGAACGGGCAGACGGTGGAGATCTGGAACAAGGACGGGGGAACCGGCAGCGAACAGGCGTACAAAAATATCCCCTTCTACTTGACGAATAGAGGCTACGGTGTCTTTGTCAACCACCCGGAACGCGTCTCCTTTGAAGTGGCGTCGGAACGCGTTTCCAAAGTACAGTTCAGCGTAGCCGACGAGCACCTGGAGTACTTCATCATCAACGGCCCGGGGTTAAAGGATGTCTTGCGGCGGTACACCGGGTTGACCGGCCGTCCCGCCCTCCCTCCGGCCTGGTCCTTCGGCCTCTGGTTAACCACCTCCTTTACCACGGATTACAATGAGGAGATTGTCACTTCGTTTATTGACGGGATGGCCGCCCGGGATCTCCCCCTCCATGTCTTCCATTTCGACTGCTTTTGGATGAAAGAATTCCATTGGACGGATTTTCAATGGAACAAAGAGGCCTTCCCCGATCCCGAAGGGATGCTGCGGCGCCTGAAAGAAAAGGGCCTAAAGATCTCGGTCTGGATCAACCCCTATATCGCCCAGAGGTCAGCCTTGTTTGCCGAGGGCGCGGCCAAGGGCTATCTGTTGAAGAAAAGAGACGGCACGGTTTGGCAGGGCGACCTCTGGCAACCGGGCATGGGCATTGTCGATTTCACCAACCCCGAAGCCTGCGCCTGGTATGCCGGGAAACTCCGGAGCCTGTTGGAGATGGGGGTTGATACCTTCAAAACGGACTTCGGGGAAAGAATCCCCACAGATGTCGTTTACTACGACGGGTCCGATCCCTTCAAGATGCACAATTACTACTCTTACCTCTATAACCGGGTAGTCTTCAACGTTCTTAAGGAAAAATTCGGGGAGGACAAGGCCGTGGTTTTCGCCCGTTCCGCAACTGCCGGGTCACAAAAATACCCCGTCCACTGGGGCGGAGACTGTTCCAGTTCCTACCAGTCCATGGCGGAAACCCTCCGCGGCGGGCTCTCCCTCGGCCTCTGCGGGTTCGGGTTCTGGTCCCATGACATCGGGGGTTTTGAAGAGACAGCCACCCCGGATCTGTATAAACGTTGGGTCGCCTTCGGCCTCCTCTCTTCCCATAGCCGCCTGCACGGTAGTTCTTCTTACCGGGTACCCTGGCTCTTTGATGAAGAGGCCGTTACCGTCCTGCGCTTTTTCACCCAATTGAAATGCCGCCTTATGCCCTACTTGTACCAGGCGGCCTGTGCGGCTCGGGACGAAGGCCTTCCCGTCCTCCGCCCAATGGTCCTGGAGTTCCCGGAAGACCCGGGCTGCCGCTATCTTGATACCCAATATATGCTGGGCGAGGCATTGCTGGTAGCGCCGGTCTTCAGTGCAGACGGGGAAGTCTCCTATTATTTACCCCCCGGGGAGTGGAGCAACTTTTTCACCGGCAAGAAGGTCACCGGTGGCCGTTGGGTCAGGGAAAAACACGGCTACCTGAGCCTGCCCCTGCTGGTAAGGGCCAACCAGATCATCGCCGTTGGCGACAACAGCCTGCGGCCGGATTATGATTTCGCCGCCAACGTCACGCTTCACCTCTTCAACCTGGAAGAAGGGGCTACGGCTATAGCCAAGGTCTGTAATACGGAAGGCCGGCCTGAATTGACGGTCCGCGCCGAACGGCGGGGCCAAAAAATCTTTCTCCGGACTGAAGCCGCAGGAGAAAATAAACCCTGGTCCCTGTTGCTCCGCGGAGTGGCCGTTGAAAAGGTAAAAAAGGTCGCCGGCGGGCGTTTGGAACCCAAAGACGGCGACAGCGATGGTGAAAGCCGTGGTGATTGCCGAATTGTCCCGGATCACTACAGCGGCGAACTGGTGATTGAATTACTGTGAGCAATTTCTGCGCACGCCCGCGGCTACCTGAACCGGTTTCTTGGCCCCGGTAATGTTGCCTGTCGCAACAGTTTCTATGCGCGCGTACGGATACCAAAGGCCTTCCTTTAACAGCAAACACGCTGCCCGCGAGGGACAAGGCGGGCAGCGTGCACGTGTCAACGAGTCCGCAACACAGATCGGGAAATGGATACGGATCCGCACGCGACGAATCCGGTTCTCGTTCTATAAGAGTTTATTCTGTTTCAGATCTTCATAGCGTTCCCGGGCTAATGCCACCAGGCGTTCGATCAGCTTGGGGTAGGGGAGGCCCGATGCTTCCCATAATTTGGGATACATGCTGATCTTGGTAAAGCCGGGAATGGTATTGATCTCATTCACCAGTACCCGCCCGTTTTCATGGAGAACAAAGAAGTCAACCCGGGCAAAGCCTGCACAGTCAATGGCTTTAAAGGCACGGATTGCCAAAGAACGAATCTCTTCTGTGGTTTCCACAGGAAGGGCGGAGGGGATGATGCATTTTGTCTTTCCATGCACGTACTTGTCGTCGTAATCATAGAACTCCGCACCGGGGATGATCTCCCCCGGAACGGAAGCCTCAGGCAGGTCGTTCCCTAAAACGGCACATTCCACTTCCCGGCCATCAAGAAAGGCCTCAACAACCAGCTTCCGGTCGTAATCCGCTGCTGTTCTCAAGGCTGCCGCCAGTTCTTGCTTGTCATGGGCCTTAGTAATACCCACACTGGAGCCGAGGTTGGCTGGCTTAACAAAACACGGATACCCCAAGGCTTCTTCAATTTCCCCGACTATTTTCTCCGAATCCTCCCGCAATTCCGACCGCAGATAAACGCGGTAATCCCCGATGGGGATCCCTTTCTCCCGGAAAACCGCCTTCATCAACGCTTTATCCATCCCGACGGCGGAGGCGGCCACCCCGGCGCCCACATAAGGGATACCCGCCAATTCGAATAAGCCCTGGACCGTGCCGTCTTCACCCTTCGGCCCGTGGAGGAGGGGGAAAACCACATCGACCTTTTCTTTTAACGCACCCAACAAAAAACCGCTGGTATTGTCGAGCAGACGCTCGCCTGTGTGACCCAGGCTGGCGAGATCCTCGTTTGCGAGGGTATGGTTTGCCGCCTCCGGTAGTAACGGGCGGACTGCCAAGGTTCCGCTGGCCTTCACGGTCTGCGGCGAAAGTCCCGGGTACCACCGCCCGTCTTTACCGATGCCGATCGGGAAAATTTCTATCCGGTCTTTATCTACCGCTTCCAAGACTGAACAAGCGGACATTATTGATACTTCATGCTCCCCTGATTGGCCACCGTAAAGCAGAGCTACTTTCAGACCCATACTTTCACCTCCCACTATCCATCTCATACCGCTATATCATATGTGTATGCCTGGAAAAATTACGGCAGATAAGTCACGGGATTTACCGGGGTTCCATTCTCCCGCACTTCAAAGTGGAGGTGCGGGCCGGTGCTCCATCCTGTACTTCCGGAAAGGGCAATGGTCTGTCCCTTTGACACCACATCGCCTTCTTTGACCAAGAGCCGGGAATTATGGGCATAGGCAGTGGAAATCCCCTTCCCGTGGTCGATGGCGATAAAATAGCCGTACCCTCCATTCCAACCGCTGATCAGAACCACACCGCTGTCGGCTGCCTGAACCGGGGTGCCGGAAGGGATGGCAATATCGATTCCGGAATGAAAACGCCTGTTTTTCAAGATTGGATGGACCCGCCAGCCAAAGGGGGAACTGATGCGTCCGCGGGCGGGCCAGATTATCTTCCCGGTCCCCAGGCCCTCCGTACGTTGTCTTTTCCTGATCTGCTTCTCCAGCTCTTTGGAGAGTTCCTCCAGTTCATCCAAGGCCGCTTCCAGGCTTTGCTGGTTCTCCTGGATCCTTTTCAGTTCCGCCCTGGTTTTCTCGACCAGTACCGCCTTTTCCCTCCGTTTATCCACGACCTTTTCCCGCAAAGTACTGTAATTACGGCGTTCTACAACCAGCCGGTTTTTCCTTTCCATATATTCCGCTTCTTTGCGGGCCAGTAATTCTCTGGCGGCCTGCATCTCTTCGAGCAACCCCAGATCACGGCGGAGAAAGTAAGATACAGTCTCATATTTACTGACCAGATCAGCAAAGTTCGTGGCGGAGAAAAGGAGTTCCAGATAGTCCGCGGTTCCGTATTTATAGACCGCTACCAACCTGGTATGCAAAACCCTCTGCCTATTTTGGTATTCTCCCTCCAGTGCTACTATTTCCCGTTCCAATTCGGTCAATTGCCGTTGCAAACGGGAGATCGACGCGTCGGTACGGCGGAGATGCTCTTCAATCTCTGCCAATTCTGTTTCGATCTGCGCCAATTCACGCTGGGCACGGGATAACAGATTCAAAACCGACCGTTCTTCTCTTTGCATGCGCAAAAGCTCGCCTTTGGCCTCTTCTATCTGTTCATTAATCTCCTGCAGATCTTCCAAAGCCCCGGCCGGTTCCGCCTTTTCCAGCAGCGGGAAAAAAACCAACCCCGATAAAAAAAGGAAAAGCAACCCTTTCCCCAGCCTATTCATGGCCTTTTCAACCCTCCGCCCAGTTTTCGCGCGCGGCATGTTTTTCAGATTAGAGCTGGAACTAATCGCACAGGATTTTTTCGCACGCACAGTCTTTCTTTATTTGCTTTTCGCTATATTTTCGCCTAATCCTCCTTCCTGCTGAAGTTATAGCCTCTGGATTGGCCATACCATGGTTCCTCTTTCCATCCACCACACCAGCCGATGCCCAAATAAGCTGCGAGATCCCGATCGACGGAGGAAAGATCATCAAGGCCAACATCCCGCAGGTGATTCTTGCCCATCCGCAAGGCGGCCGCCTGCATCTCCGCCACCGCTGCCTTGAGGAAATTCGCGAGGCCGTGGGCGGCTTGGGAAACATGAATTCCTTTTCCTTTCCCGTAAAAAAGCCTATCTATTGGCAGACGCCGGGAAAATAGAGACGCCTGCGGGCGAACCAGGGCAACAAGGGCGGCAAAACCGATAAAAACCGCATCTGCCCCCAAGGCCATGGCTTTCAAAAAATCCATCGGTGTAACCAGCCCGCCGCCGGCCAGGAGGGTGACTTTCCCGCAGAGTTTTCGTTCCTCCAGAAAACGGCGGGTCCGGACCAGGAGATGGAGAGTGGGCAAGCCCATTGAAGCCCATGAGTCTATGGGGCCGGCTTTCCCGTCCCAAAAACCGCCTTCAAGGCCGGTAACGGATAAAAAATCGGGGCCGGCACGGAGGATCAGGTCGAGTTCTTTCTCCAGAAAGCCGGTACCGCCAACCTTTACCCCGATTGGCACCCCTCCTGTCTTCCGGCGGAGGCTTTCAATTAACTCCGCCAGTCCCGCCGGGGTTCTTATCCCTGATAACCGGGGGGGAATCCCATTCCTTTCTCCCGGTTTCCGGGTAAGGATCTCCCGTAGTTCCAAACTTATCGTCTTGTGGCTAATAGCAACCGCCCGGGGCGACGCTTCCCATAAGCCCCGTCCCAGTTGGATCTCGACCGCATCCGCCCGGAGCAATGCCTCAAGATCTTTTTCCCATTCTCCCCGGGAGTATTGAACAATAAGCTTCTCGGCGGCTGCGCGTTCTGCCGGTAAGAAAGGACCGCCGCCCGTATTGGCCGCTGTTCCTGCCATGGTTGCCCCCAAAGCCAATGCCTGTTTTGCCGGAGCGTTCAGGGTTTTATAGGCCATTCCTCCCAATAAAACAGGGATCTTCAGCGATAAAGGCCGGCGGCTATTGGGACCAACGGTCACCCCGGTCCCGGGCAACCGGTGATCATAAGCGGGCAAATGGTCCATGCAAACAGGGTTAAATACCAGTTTCTTCCAGGGGGAATACGGATCTTCTCCGCCGTTGACAAGGTACTCCGGAAAACTGCGGGCGAAAAAAAAACGGCCAATACCCGCGCGCGGCGGCCGGTAGGGACCCGCCTTTTGGAGCAAGCGGGCGATGATTGACAGATCTTCCCGGCAACGTTCAATAACAAATCCGCGGCCACGCAAAACTGCCCATCTGGCAAAAACCCGGCCGGCCGCCGGAAAAAAGAGCACAATTAGTATCAGAAGAAAAAATGCCAGGACCATCCCTTCTGCTGCGGCGGCTACTTGGAGATAATTCTCCATCCTTTCCTCTCCTTTGCCCGCGTGTTTCCTCGCACCCTGCCTGTAACCTTAATCATTACTGCACCCTGTCTGTTACCTTAACCAATACTATCTTAACCACTTTTTTCTGTTCTTAGTCATAATAACATTTCATTACATTATTGGCTTTTCCTGAAGTTCCCACTAGGAAAAGGAGGCTTCAGCAAGAATTATCAAATACAGTAATTATTCCGCGCGCACGCGCGCGAGTCGTCCTTGTTACTGAAAAATACAGCCCAAAGAATGCAGCCTGTTTCTTCCGCGCGCCAGTGCGTGGTGCACATCTTACCACCTTCTGCAGCCCATGGACGACAGAAATAACTGCAGTAAGCAAAGGAGAGTGTGCGCAGTGACGAAAAAATGCCCAAAAAACAAATCCCGTCTGTTCCTTTTCTTCCTCCCCTTACTAGTACTGGCCCTTGCTTCCGGTGAAACCATTGCCCAAACCTACCGGGTCCGGCCTGGTGACTCACTCTTTCTTATCTCCCGGAACTTCGGGACAAGCATTAACGCATTGAAATCCGCCAATGGCCTGACCTCAAACCTCATTTACCCGGGACAAACCTTGACAATCCCCGGGGGAAACACCAGTAATTATACTGTTCAACCCGGCGACAGCCTCTTTCTGATCGCCAAAAGATACAATCTCTCCCTTAATGAACTGCGGCAGGCCAACAATATCTGGCATGACACTATTATGCCTGGACAAACCATCTACATCCCGCATTCTGCCAACCCGGGGGGAGGGAATACGGTTTATACCATCCGTCCTAATGATACCCTTTTTCTTCTGGCCCGGAGATACGGTACGACAATCCAGGCGATTAAGAGTCTCAATAATCTGCGGAGCGATACCATCTATCCCGGCCAGCAACTGATGATCCCCTCCGGAGGAAACACCGGCGGCGGGAATTTCACCGCAGCAGACCTTGAACTCCTCGCCCGTCTGGTCAGGGCTGAAGCCGAGGGCGAACCGTATGAAGGCCAAGTGGCGGTGGCGGCTGCAGTCCTCAACCGGGTCCAGGATCCCCGCTATCCCGGGTCGGTGGCTGGAGTGATTTATCAAGTGGTAAATGGCAGATATCAGTTCTGTCCGGTTTCTGACGGCCGGATTAATCTACCTTCAACCACCAGTTCCCGGCGGGCGGTTCAAGACGCCCTTAACGGCTGGGATCCCACCCATGGCGCCATTGGATTCTATAACCCGGTTACCGCCTCCAATTCCTGGGTCCGTCAGCAGCAAACCACAGCCGTCATTGGTAATCATATATTTTATAAATACTGAAGGGATAAATAGAAAAGAGTGCCGGCTTAAACCGGTACTCTTTTCTCCTTCTTTCTATAATCCGTATGTCACGCGCACCCGGCCCCGGGAACTGGAATCCGAGGATCCCGGTCCCGGAGACCAGAATCCAGATACCTTTTTCCGGGCAGCAAATTCTGAAGCGGAACTAGAAAAGGAGATTCTCCTCATCCAACACCCGTTCCGGAACGGCATCAAAGAGCGGGCTGACCGATACGCGCTTGTGAATCCGCATGATCGCCTCGCCAAACAAGGGCGCTACGGAGACTGTTTTGATTTTTTCCGATCCTCTAATCCACTGGTTGTCAACGGAATCCGTACTGATCACAAGTTCAATCGGGCTGTCCTCAATCCGGGCTACCCCTTCTCTATTCAACAGGATATGGGAAAGACAGGCCAAAATCCGCTTTGCTCCCCTTTGTTTCAAGCCTTTGGCCACTTCAACCAAAGTTCCGCCGGAGATACTGAAATCATCAATAATAACCGCATTTTTCCCTTGGACATCACCGATGATATCCAAGAGTTCTACGGTTTCGTCATGGGATTTGCGCATTTTATCTCCGATCGCCACGGAAACTCCCAGATAAGACCCGTATTTCCGGGTATGCTTGGCAAACCCGGAATCCGGAGAAACCACCACTAAATCCCCGAGATCCAATTTTTTGATGTACTCACAAAGCACCGGCATGGCGAGAAGATGATCCACCGGCTTTTTAAAAAACCCTTGCACCTGGGGACTGTGCAAATCCATTGTAACTACCCGGTCCGCTCCGGCGCTTTCGAGGGCGTCCGCGCAAACGCGGGCCCGGATTGAAACCCGCGGTTCATCCTTTTTGTCGCCTTTGGCGTAGGAAAAATAAGGAATAATGGCTGTGACCGAATTGGCGCTGGCCCTCTTAAACGCGTCCATCCAAAACAAAACCTCAACAAACTCGTCATTCGGCCGCATGGCAATGGGCTGAACTAAATAGACATCTTTATCACGTACAGTTTCCCGGACCCGGACGAAAATATTGCCTTCCGTAAAGGTTATGACTTCCGAAACCCCAAGTTCAACTCCGATGTACCGGCACATCCGTTTCGCGAAAGGACCGCCGGAGCTCCCGGCAAAAATTTTGATTTCGTTATTCAACAAAATTCCCTTCCTCCATCATTTTCCTTTGTACAGAAAAACGGCCTATTTCGCTTGTTTAATTACTACTTCAACCCGGCCCTGCAGATAAGCCTTAAACCTTTCAGCATCATTGACTGAACCAACCAACCCGGGTTTCCCGTAATGCATGGGGATGGCGATTTTCAGTTCCAGATCCAAAGCGGCTTCCGCCGCCTCCTCAGCGGTCATTACGTAAGTCCCGGAAACAGGCAACAACCCAATGTCCGCCTTTATCTCCTTCATCTCTGGTATCCGGTCGGTATCGCCGGCGAAATAAATCTTCTCCCCGTCAATGGTGAGAAGATAGCCCACCCAGTCCTTTTCTTTGGGGTGAAACGGCTTGTTCGTATTATAAGCCGGAACGGCTTCAATTTCCAACCCCCTTATATTCAGCTTATCCCCGGGTTTAATAAGTGTGATCCTGCCCTCGGGTTTGGGTGTGCAATCGCCGGTGAGGACAATTTGCGTCTCCGGTTTTTGTACCTTTTTTATATCGTCAAGAGAAAAATGATCAAAATGGCTATGGCTTATTAAAATTATGTCAGCTTTTTCATCCCGCTTTATCCGGTATGGATCCAAATAAACAACGATCTCCCCGCCAATCTTAAAGCTGGCATGTCCCAGCCACTCTATAGAGTCTACCCCAAAAATCCACCCCCTCCTGTCATTATTTCCATGGATTAATTATACCAGATTTCCACAAAAATGTCGCGGGGCGCTTCTATAAACGAACATTGTCAGCTTCCGTCTGGTACGGACCTGTGAGTATGGTTCGCGCGTGTCTGTGTTATCGGTCCCTAAAGAACCCCGGCCTTGCAGCCGGGGTTCTTTTTCACCTTTTGCGTTTGCTACAAATTGCTTCTATTCCAAGAAGCTCTGGTCCAGGAGTTCCTCAACAGAGGTTATTTTGCCAATCAATCCAGCAGCAAGCATTAATTCCTGCGATTCCCGCCAGGCTTCCGGGCCCGAGCGGCCCAAGCCTTTTTCCCGGGTATATTCATTCTCCCAAATCGCCATGGAGGCCAGGAGGACTTCCTTCTCCTGTTTTTTCTGTTCTTCCCCCAACTCCGGCAAGTACTTAAGGCAGATGGCAAAAGCCTCCTCCGGGTTTTCCAGGGCATACCGCATCCCCCGGATGGTCGCCCGGACCATCTTTCCGACCAGATCCGGGGAGTCGGCGATCATTTTTTCCCCGGTGATCAGGCCGTGCCCGACCAGGGAGAAATAATCCCACGACGGAATACTGGTGATTTCATACCCCATCCGCCGTAGCTTTACCGGTTCGTTATTGGCAAAGACCACCACGGCGTCGACCCTCTTTTCGCTCAACGCGGCGATCTGCGCGTAACCGATATCCACCAGTTCCAGGTCGGTCTCGGCCAGCCCGGTCTGGCTCATAATCGCCTTCATCGCCAGGAGGCTGGTGCCGTAGAGGGGGAGCCCGACCTTTTTACCTTTGAGATCCGCCGGCCCGCGAATCCCGCTTTCCGCCAGGGCCACTACAGTCGGGGGGAATTTTGCGTAGAGACACGCCAGGTAAACCACGGGGATACCCTGGGCGCGGGCGGTAATCACCTGGTCTCCACCGGCGATGGCAAAATCAATTTTTCCAGCTGCCGTCAGGGGAAGGGCGTCAATATCCATCCGGTAATCAAACTCCACTTCTATGCCTTCGTCCCGGAAGAAGCCTTTCGCTTCCGCCACATACCAGGGGGCAAACTGGACATTGGGGACGAAGGTCATGGCCATGGTGATCTTCTCCGGGCGGGGTTTTCTCACCGCCAGGAGGACCGCACCCAAGACCACCAGAAAAATCAAAACCCATAAGAAAATCCTTTTCACCTTTTCTACCTCCCTTTACACAAAGTACATTCTATGCGTGCACGCGCACGGTAAAAGGCTTGCCGAAGAAACGGAGGAATCTACAGGAGCTAATCATTCTATGCGCGCACGCGCACGGTAAAAGACCGTCCGGGCAAGGTCGGGCGTGCGAGCTCTTCCCCCGCCCCTGCGCTGTATCACCGAAGATAGTGGAAGGCCGCGCGGGCCATGTACCCCTTTTACCGGCTCTGCCGGCGTTTCCAGGGTACGGCCAAATACTCAAGGCCGGAAAGAAGCAGGTAAAAACCGATCCCTAAAAAGGCCAGGCCCATAAGGGCGACAAAGATCAAAGGCGTATCAAAGTTGCCGCGGGCCGAGTTCACCAGGTAACCGAGGCCACGGCCGGCGCCGGCAAACTCTCCCACCACCGCTCCAATGACGGAAAGAGTCAGGCCCAATCTCAAACCGCCAAAGAGCACCGGCAGGGCGGAAGGGATCTCCAGTTGCCAAAAGATGGTTTTCCGGTCCGCCCCCATAATCGCCATCATCTCCCGGAAACGCCGGTCTGTCCCCCTGAAACCGACCACGCCGTTGGTGAGGATCGGGAAAAAAGCAGCCAAAGCAGCGACCAACACCTTCGAAGTCATCCCAAAACCAAACCAGATAACCAGCAACGGCGCCAGGGCAAGGATGGGGACGGCCTGCAACCCCACGATATAGGGGGTGAAGATCTTCTCCAGAAAGGGGTTACCGGCCAAAAAATAACTGAGGGGAAGCGCTGTTGCGGCAGCAACACAAAACCCGCCGAAAGCCTCGAAAAAAGTGGCGGCAAAATGATGGAGGAAAAGACGCTGCTGATAAAATTCTTGCCACCTTCTCCAGACTTCGCCCGGGGACGGCAGGATAAACGACGGGTAAAAACCGGACGCCACCTCCCAGATGAGCAAAAAAAGAAGCAACCCTAAGGGCAGGGAAAAATATTCGTAATTATTACGGACCAATGCCCTCAGGACAGTCTGGCGCCAAGTACGGGTACACCCGGTCTCTCTTTTCCTGTGCATCTTAATCCCTCCATGCCTTTTCCAATAAAGCCTGTACCTCTCCGACCTTGCGGCTAAACCCGGGAGTCCCCATGATCCGCAAATTCCGCGGGTAATCCAGGTCAACGACAACCTCCCCCAGAATCCGGCCGGGCTTTTCGCCCATGACCACCACCCGGCCGGAGAGAAAGACCGCTTCAAAGATATTATGGGTCACCAACAGGATGGTACTGCCCATACGGGCCTGGAGATTTAACAACTCCAGTTGCAGTTGGGTCCGGGTGATGTCATCAAGGGCGGCAAAGGGTTCGTCCAACAAGAGGATACGGTTGCCGGTCACCAGCCCTCTGGCCAGCGCGGCCCTTTGCTTCATCCCCCCGGAAAGCTGGTACGGGTATTTCTCTTCCACCCCCTCCAAATTGGCCAGGCGCAAAGCTTCCCGTGCCTTTTTATTCAGTTCTTCCCCTTTCTTCTCTCCGGCTTTGACCTCAAGGGGAAGACGGACATTGGCCAGTACAGTCCGCCAGGGAAAGAGGAGAGCGTCCTGGGGGACAAACCCCAGATCGGACCGGCCGGGAACGGCTTTTCTGCCGTAAACTCTGATCCAGCCTTCCGTGGGGGTCAAAACTCCGCAGATCAACCGGAGCAATGTGGATTTCCCACAACCGCTCGGCCCCACCAGGTTGACGATCTCCCCCTCCTTTATTTGCAGGTTCACCCCGGAAAGTTCAGGAGTGGTCACGCGCGAATGCGCGCGTACGCGCTCACGCACACGTGCGCGCCGTGTCCGCTCTCTCCCGGAGTCAAAAAAAAGGATCACATCTTTCACTTCAATCACTGGTACCGGCATCTTCATCCCCCTGCCCTGTGGTCAGTCAATTGCACCCTCCGGCCCACGCCCCCGTGCTCACTCAAGCCCGTCCGCGCGGCCCGGGTGTAAACCGAAAAAAGCCCTGAACATACGTCAGGGCTTTTTCTTAACTCAAATAAAAAATCCTTTCTTCTCTCATCCGGACTATACCGTCGGTTCTGGAATTTCACCAGATCTGCTTACGCGCGCAACCGTAAGCTCGTGGACTCGGGAACAACCCTCACCACCGGTCGGGAATTTCACCCTGCCCTGAAGAAAGCGGTCTATTCAGTTTTATTGGCTATATTATATAACGTCCCAAGATATTTGTAAAGATTAATAGCGCGCGCCGCGCGCTATAGCCGGATCTTTTTCTCCTCTTTTCTTTTTTTCCCCTCCTCCTGAAAAACCACAAGCAGTTTCCCGGCGGGAAGAAACCTTTTTTCCACGGTTATGAGCAACGCCGGATAGGAAAAAGCCTGGGTGACAAGGGAGGCTGTAGCCGGGTGCTCTTCCTTGTACTTCACGGACAAGCGGGATTTTTCCAGAGAAACGCTGACCGGTGTAATTTTATAGCCGCCGGTGGGACGTTTCCCCAAGTAAATTGCGATATATACGGTCTCTTCCGGGCGAACACCCGCAAGCGCAGGGATCCCTTCCGGCAGGTCTTTCCCTCCCGGGGGAGAAAGGTAGACTTCACACCCGGCCTGGGAACGCCCTTCTATTTTGTGGCTGGCAAATGGTAATGAGACCGGCCGGGACCGGCTGCTGCCGGAACCCGGGGAAACCTCTGTCTCTCCGGCCCGTAAATTCAGAGCAACAACACCCGTGATCAGCCGGCGCCAACGCGTAAATGCCCGCCGGAAACGGGCTTTCTGAAAAGGGGGAATGGAAAAATCCCTCTTCGCCGTCGCCCGGAGCAAACCGGTTAAAAGCCGGGCCAGGCGACTGGCATCATGCCGTACCAAACTGTTAGCCTGCAGTAAGGGGGCGGTAATCGCCACGGAACCCAGGCGGGATACCTCCTCCTTATCCACAACCACCGGGGCTGCTCCTTCCCGGGCATAAATCTCCCGCGCCTTCTCCGGAACCTCCTGGTCGTTAATGATAACATAGTTGATGAGATTACCACCGGTATGCTCAATAATCGCCTGCAAATGCCGGGAAGCCGTGTAACCGGTGGTTTCACCAGGTTCGGTCATGACGTTACAAACATAGACTTTAGGGGCTCTGGTCCGCCGTAACGCCTCAGTAATATCTTTCACCAAAAGCGGTGGGATCACACTGGTATAGAGGCTACCCGGACCTAAAAGCACAATATCCGCCTGGTGTATGGCTTTGACCGCTTTGGGCAACGCCACGGCGTCCGGGGGATCCAGAAAAACCCGGCGGATCGGCCGGTGACTATGACCAATGGTGGACTCGCCGTTTACTACCGAACCATCATCCAATTCCGCATAAATATTGACATTTTCAAGGGTAGCCGGAAACACCCTTCCCCGCACCGCTAAAACCTGGGACGAAGCTTCAATGGCCCGCTCAAAATCCCCGGTAATGCCGGTCATCGCCGCCAAAAACAGGTTGCCAAAATTATGCCCGGAAAGCCAATTATCACCGTTAAAGCGGTATTGCATCAGTTGTTCCATTAACGGTTCAAGATCCGCCATGGCAATCAAGCAATTCCTGATATCGCCGGGGGGAAGAATCCCAAACTCCTGCCGCAGGCGGCCTGAACTTCCACCGTCATCGGCCACGGTAACAACGGCCGTCAGATCGGCAGTCAATTTCTTAAGCCCCCTGAGAATCGTCCCTAAACCGGTACCGCCGCCAATCACTACAATACGCGGGCCGTTGATCAGTTCCCGCCAGAAGCCTACACCTTGACCTTTTCGCGCCCGCGTAGGAAGCCAGGTCACCAACTGCCAAAAAAGCCGGCGGATCCTGATAACACCGGTCATCATCCCGCCGGCAATGAAAAAAACCCCCAACCATTTGCTGGTGTCCGGAAGGGTGTAAAGAAAAAACAAACCTAAGCAGACCGATAAAACGGTAAAAATAAACCAACCTAGCCAGATAAAGCCCAATTTCTGCAGATCAATCCAGCGGGGCATCACTACTCCCCCTTGAACCGGAATCGCGATGGTTTACGGCCACTTGATAACCCTTGGCCCGGAGAAAATCACCCAACTGATTGGCAACAGTTACCGAACGGTGCCGCCCGCCGGTACAACCGATCCCGATTATCAGGTGGGATTTTCCCTCCTTAATATACTGCGGGAGAAGAAAGACCAAAAAATCCCGGGTTTTTGCCAGGAATCTGGTTGTAACAGGCCATTTCAAAACATACTTTGCCACCTCCGGAGAGTTGCCGTCCAATTCCCGCAGGTAATCAATGTAATTCGGGTTAGGGAGGAACCTGACATCAAAAACCAAATCCGCGTCGAGGGGAATTCCGTGACGAAAGCCGAAAGAAAGCAAGGTAATTAAGAGTTTTTCTTCTCTGGGAAGACCAAATTTTTCGGCAATCCTCTCCCGGAGCTGCCGTACGCTCAAATCCGTAGTATCCAGGATCATGGTGGCCTTACCTTTTAACTCGTACAACATCACCTTTTCTTCCTTGATCCCCTCGAGAATTCCTCCTTCGGGGGTAAGGGGATGACGGCGCCGGGATTCTTTGAACCTCCGGACTAAAACATCCTCCCTGGCTTCCAAGTATAAAATCTCGTAAACAAACCCGGCCTCCTCCAGAAATTCCAGGGAGGAAGTGACACTCTTAAAGAAATCCCGCCCCCGGACATCAACGACCAATGCTATTTTATTAATTCTCCCGCCCGATTGTGCGCAAAGTTCCGCAAATTTAGGGATCAAAACAGGCGGAAGATTATCAACGCAGAAAAAGCCTAAATCTTCGAAGGCTTTCATGGCTTCCGACTTTCCCGCCCCGGAAAGGCCGGTGATAATTACAACCCGTGGCTCCTTCATTGGCAATCGTCCTCTCAAAAAAGCTGGGGCACGAGCGCGCGCATATGCGCACGCGCATATGCGCGATCAATACAGGTACTGGATGGACAACCCCTTTTCTCTATTATTTCTGGTTCTTACGGAAAATCCCTTTCGGGAATCCCAGGAAATATTCTATGTTAAGAATCTTGAAAAATTTCTCCCCCGCCGGATTGAACAAGGAGTTTTTCTTTGCTGTGTAGAAGGGATCATTTATGTGTTTACGCGCGTCCCCATCCATATATTATATTTATCCGGGGGGCGCGCCCGTGTGCGTTGTCACCAAAAGCAGCCGGTCAAGGTCTTCCCGGATCAGGCACACGTTTACGCCCGTCCGCATGGGCTGTTACCACACAGCGTTATAGCTTTACTACCCTTTGACAACAACAGGAAGGAGAGGATAAATTGGGCCGGGTAAAACCGACTAAGAACCGCTTACGCCCGGGGATCACCGCAGAGGGAATTAACCGGGTGACAGAGGAAATTCTCTCCCGGTTAACACTGGGCGAGAAGATCCGTTTTATGTCAGGAAGTATGAAAAACAAGTATCGCTTTATGATCGATCGTAAGTATAACTTTCACCCGTGGGTCGCCGGAGGCTCCCGGCGGTTTGGGATCCCGCCGGTCAAATTCTGCGACGGTCCCCGCGGTGTGGTTTGCGGGAATTCCACCTGTTTCCCTGTGGCCATGGCCCGGGCCGCCGGCTGGGACCCGGAGCTTGAGACGGAGATTGGCGAGGCGATCGGACGGGAGGTCCGTGCCCACGACGGCAATTATTTCGGCGGGGTTTGTATCAACCTCTTACGCCACCCGGCCTGGGGCCGGGCCCAGGAGACCTACGGCGAAGACCCGCACCTCCTGGGAGAGATGGGCGCCGCCCTGACCCGGGGCGTCCAGAAACATAACGTGATGGCCTGTATTAAGCATTATGCCGCCAACAGCATTGAAAACAGCCGTTTCCGTGTGGATGTACGCATGGACGAACGGACCCTGCGCGAAGTCTACCTGCCCCACTTTAAACGCTGCGTTGACGAGGGCGCCGCCTCGGTAATGGGTGCTTACAACAAGTTCCGCGACGAATACTGCTGCCAAAACAGCTACCTGTTACAGGATATTTTGAAAAACGAGTGGGGCTTTACCGGCTTTGTCATCTCCGATTTCTTCTGGGGAGTCAGGGATACGGTGAAAGCGGCCAACAACGGCCTGGAGATTGAGATGCCCATTACCAATTTTTATGGACGGAGACTAATAGAGGCCGTGCGCCAGGGTTTAGTCGCAGAAAGCACCATTGACGAGGCGGTACGCCGCATCATCAGAACGGTGCTGAAGTTCACCCTTGCCCCCGACCCCCAGGAATATCCCGAGGAAATAATCGCCTGCCGGGAACACCGGGAACTGGCGCAAAGAGCGGCGGAAACCAGCATGGTGCTTCTGAAGAACCAGCCCGTTACCGGCGGCCGACCGGTTCTGCCTTTGGACGAAGCGAAGATTAAAAAATTGGCGGTCCTCGGCGAATTGGCCACCGCCCCCAACATCGGGGACTACGGCAGCAGCTGTGTCCGCCCGCCCTATATCGTTACCATCCTGGAAGGCCTTCAGCGGCACCTGGGAGCAGAGGCCGTCCTCTACTGTGACGGCAAGGACCTGGAAGAAGCGAAGGAAGCCGCACGCACCGCCGACGCCGTAATTATTGTCGCTGGTTACCGCCCGAATGAAGAAGGAGAACAGATTTATAACGTGGAGGAAGGAAGCAAGCCCAGAAGAGGAATGGATGCGCCCGGCGGCGACCGGCAGCGGCTCACCCTCTATGAGCGGGATCTACGGCTGATCGAGGCGGTTACCCCGCTCAACAAGAATTCTGTCGTCGTCTTGATCGGCGGCAGTGCCATCATTATGGAAGAATGGAAAGAGAAAGCGGCGGCAATTATCATGGCCTGGTACCCGGGGATGGAGGGAGGCCATGCTCTGGCCCGGATCCTTTTCGGCGAGGTTAATCCCAGCGGCAAGCTGCCGTTTACCATCCCGGTTAACGAAGCGGACCTGCCTTTCTTTAAGGACCGCATTGATGCCATTGACTACGGCTACTACCATGGCTACACCCTCTTTGAGAAGCAGGGCTTGCGTACGGCTTTTCCCTTTGGTTTCGGTTTAAGCTACACCACTTTTGCCTATAGTAATCTCCAGGTGAAAACGGACAACGAGGCACTCCTCGTCACCTTCGACCTGGAGAATACCGGCGACCGGGCCGGGGCGGAAGTCGCCCAGGTCTACATCGGACTGGAACAGTCTGCTGTCGACCGGCCGGTTAAGTTGCTGAAGGGGTTCAAAAAGGTCTTCCTGCAACCCGGAGAGAAACAGCAAGTCGCCATCCCCGTTAAATATGCCGACCTTGCCTGGTACAATCCGGAGAGAAAAGAATGGGAGATCGAAAAGATGGAATACACAGCCTATGCCGGCGGTTCTTCCCGCCAGGAGGATCTGCTGGCGGCAAAATTCCGCTTATAGGCGTGGAGTGGGCAGGTAATGTAAGCAGGTAAACAAGTAAGCAGGTGTAGGCTCTTGCCGCCGCGTACGCG
>DUNX01000121.1 GCA_012839115.1 Bacillota bacterium | reverse complement strand
TGCTGGAACTGGATTATTTAGATGCATCTTCATATAATATTCAAAACCTTTCCGGCCTGGAATATTGTGTAAATCTACAGGAATTATACCTTTGGTACAACCAGATCAGTGACATCAGCGCCTTGACGGGCCTGACCAATCTGCAGTCCTTATTCCTTTGGCACAACCAGATCAGTGACATCAGCGCCTTGGCAGGCCTGACCAATCTGTATTATCTCGATCTTGACGATAACCAGATTGAGAACATCAGCGCATTGGCAAATTTAATCAATCTGTGGACGCTTTACCTAGGCTATAACCAGATCAGCGACATCAGCGCCTTATCAGGCCTGACCAATCTGTATCGTCTCGATCTTGAAGAGAACCAAATTGAGAATATCAGCGCCTTGGCAGGCCTGACCAATCTACATTACTTATTCCTTTCGCACAACCAAATCAGCGACATCACCGCCTTATCAGGCCTGACCAATCTGTGGACGCTTTACCTGAGCTATAACCAGATCAGCGACATCAGCGTCTTGGCAAATTTAATCAATCTGCAGGACTTATCCCTTTGGCATAACCAAATCAGCGACATCAGCGCCTTGGCAGGCCTGGCCAATCTGTATTATCTCTATCTTGAAGAGAACCAAATTGAGAATATCAGCGCCTTGGCAGGCCTGACCAATCTGTGGACGCTTTACCTGAGCTATAACCAGATCAGCGACATCAGCGCCTTGGCAGGCCTGACCAATTTACAATACCTCGATCTAACAAATAATCCCAATCTTGATACCTCCCCCGGTTCAGACAACCGTATAATCATTGATGATTTAATAGACAATGGATGCGAGGTAATTTTTGATGAAGCCGGAGAAGCGAACAGTCAGAGTATAGAGCAGGGGAAATACAAGAAGGATTTTATGGATGAGAGAATAAAAAAGAATATGTCGAAGAAAAAGTAGACGGTACATGATGAAACCTTATTTACGCAGCCCCTTCCCGCATCCTGCGGGAGGGGGGTTTTTTTGAAAAATGAACCGCATGAACGCCAGTTTCTTTTGTCTCCTGTTGCCAAAGCATGCTACAATATTGTATAAGGGGGGTTGCCAGTGAAAAATTATCTTCTGCTTCTTCCGGTTCACTCCTTTTTTCTTCTGATTTTTTCTCTGCTTTTTGCCAAATCAGGCATGGCTTTGGAAACCCGGGATCTGGTGGAATACGTGGATCCCTTTATTGGGGTGCGGGACAAAGGGTGTAACACCACCATCGGCCCCCAACTGCCTTTCGGGTCGATCAACCCGGGACCTGATACAAAAGACGGCGGCCCCGACGGCTATCATCCCGCCCGCCCGATCCGGGGGTTCAGCCAAAACCATGTCAGCGGCACCGGCGGCGGGGGGAAGTACGGGCATATCCTGATCTCACCCCAGATCGGGCTGGCCATTGATAAAAAGGGCCATGACTCGGAAAAGACGGAGGAAATAGCGATGGCCCATTATTATTCGGTCCGGTTGACCCGTTATGATATCCGGGTGGAACTGGCCCCCACGGAACACGCGGCTATTTACCGGTTCACTTTCCCTCAATCCGAAGAAGCCCATATCCTTTTCGACCTGGGGCATAATATCCCCGGCGATATCGCGGGCGTCTGGACCGGCGGGTATCTGGAAGCCGGAGAGGTCAAAATAGATAGCAAAAACAACAGAATCACCGGCTGGGGGCAGTACTACGGCGGCTGGCAGGCCGAAGCCTACAGGGTTTTCTTTGTTGCCGAGAGCAGTAAGGCCGCCAATGCCCACGGTATCTGGAAGGATCGTAAGGTGCAGGCAGGAGGAGATGCGGTCGCGGTTGCCGCCCCCAAGGAACGGATCGGCGCCTATTTTCAACACACCACCGGAGAAGAAGAGGTAATTTACCTTAAAATCGCCGTTTCTTTCCGCAGCCTTGAACAAGCGGAAAAGCACTTACGGAAGGAGATCCCCGGCTGGGACTTTGCTGCGGTGGCTGCCGCCACCCGCGCCAAATGGAACGAATACTTAAGCACAATCCTGATTGACGACCCCACGGCCACCAGGGAACAGCTGACGATCTTCTATACAGCCCTTTACCACACGGCAATAATGCCCCGCGACCGCACGGGGGACTGCCCGTGGGAGGATTACGCCGGGCCTTACTGGGACGACCATTACGCCATCTGGGACACCTTCCGGACCCTCTTCCCCTTCTACGCCTTGGTGAAACCAAGCATTGTCCGGGATAATATCGACTCTTTCATTGCCCGGTTCCACCGGAACGGCAAGGTAATGGATGCCTTTATCGCCGGTCGGGAAGGCGGTTCCCCCCAGGGCGGCGATGCGGTGGATACGGTGATTGCCGACGCCTATTTGAAGGAGATCACCGGCGTGGACTGGTATGAAGCCTACGCCATCCTGAAAGATGCGGCGGAAAACAAAAGACTGCCCGCCTACCGCGAACACGACCGGGGCTGGGTCCCCGACGACCTGGTGGAAGGCTGGCCGCCAACCAGCGTCTCAAAAACCCTGGAATTTGCCTATAATGACTTTACCACCGCCTTGGTCGCCCGGGGGCTGGGTTTTCTAAAGGATTACGAAAGGTACCTGAGAAGAAGCAGGCAATGGGAGAATTTGTGGAGCGCCCGGACGAAAAGCAACCGGCCGGGAAGCCGCAGCTTTTCCGGGTTCATCCGGCCGCGGCGGTCAAACATGGCATGGGTCAGTTACGATCCTGACAAATGGTATACCTGGAACGGGCCGTTCTTTTATGAGGGTTCGGCCTGGACTTACTCCTATTACGTCCCCCATGACGTCCACCGGCTGATCCATCTGATGGGAGGGGCTGAGAAGTTTGCGGCCAGGACGAAATATGCCTTTGACAACAACCTGATTGACCTGGGCAATGAACCTTCCTTCCTGGTGGCCAGGTTATTCAATTACGCCCTCCGCCCCGACCTCACCTCTTATTACGTGAGAAAATCCATGGCCCACTGGACGCTGGACGGTTACCCCGGCAACGAGGACAGCGGCGCCATGTCTTCCTGGTATATCTTTTCCGCCCTGGGGTTTTTCCCTGTGGCCGGGCAGGACCTCTACCTGATCAACGGGCCGCTTTTTAAGAAATGCACCATCCAGTTGGAAAACGGTAAGAAGTTGGTTGTGGAAGGTATCAACGCCTCCAAGGAAAACATCTACGTTGCCGCGCTGACCCTCAATGGCAAGGAGTATGATAGAAACTGGCTCCGGCACAGTGAGATAAAAGACGGGGGCCATCTGGTTTTCCACATGTCCGCCGCGCCGGCGGATTGGGGCCGGAGAGTGGAAGTTCCCGCCGCCACCCCGATTGTTCACCCAGAGCAGCCTTTTTGAGCAAAAGCCCCAACGGAAAGGAGGGGATTATTTATGGAGTACTGCGCAAGTGTTACCGGGGATAATATAGAGCAATATCTTAACCGATACGAGGTACTGGTTTGTTCTTTACGGCCGTCCCGGATTAAGGCCAAGCAACTTGCCGTTGTTGAACTCTTCTTTGTGCTGGCCCGTTTTGGCGGGATATTTATTGTCAACGGGCCGTTGGGCGATGCTAAGGGGCTTGTGGCTTTTTTTGTTGACAGGAAAGCCAGGGCTTCATTGCCGGACATATTGAAAACTGTAGGGTATTGTGATAAATACTATCTCCTCGACTTTTCCCCGCAAAGCGCAAGTACCCTCAGTGATATTGCAGGCGCTAATAAACAAGTATGGAAGGGTATGCCTTTTTCGGCACGTCTATTCTATGAGCAAGACCGGGAAGTATATGAAAGCCATTCATCCCACCGGCGTGAATTCCATATATATACGGATGACGGATTGGTAAAAAAGGTGAAAGGATACAGGGGAGACGGGACCGACACCGGCAAAAGGGCGCTACCTGTTGAGGATGCCCGCTTAATGGTGAATCTGGCCGACCCTCACCAGGCAAAGGTTCTGATGGACCCGTTTGCCGGCAGCGGCGGCATCTTGCACGCAGCGCGGTACATTAATCCTTCACTTGTCTTAATCAGTTCAGATTGCGACCCCATACTTGAACCCGGCCTGCAGGCATATGCTGACAGGCATTATCCAATGGATGCCCGCGCTGTAGAGCTTGATGGCGCGGAAATTGATGCGCTTGTAACCGAAGTACCGTTTTCAGCAAATGCCACAAACGAAGTCGCCCAGGCGTTTATCCATTTATCCCGCTTTCTGAAGAAGAACGCCAGAGTTATCTTTATGTGCGCCGGGCATCAATACAACCGGCTCAAACAATGCCTGGAAACCATGGCGTTTCATTGCTTTATTGCAAAGCCTGTCAACCGTAAAGGGACAGATGTTGTCGTATCAGTATGGTATCGCTGCGGGGAGCAGGCAAAAAGGTTACGGGATTTCCGTCTCCAGGCTGGAAAAATATACTGACGCCTTCCTCATCCATTAATACCCGTCGATCCGGTAGAATTCAATGTTATTATCCCGGAAGTTGGAGACCGCGAGATAGCGGCCGGAAGGGTGCACAGCCAAAGCCGTGGGCTGGTTGCCGAGGACCCGGCGGTCCACCACCTTGCGGGTGGCGGTGTCAATGACATGAAGCTCCCCGGAACGCGGGCTCCTGGCCAGGTAGGTTTCGGGTGCGTTCGGCCCGCGGCAGGAGACAAAGAGGTAACGGCCGTCCGGGGAGAGGGCGATGGTGTTGGGGTTCCGGTCCACCGGGATCTCAGCCTCTATCTTCCCGGCCTTCAGGTTGTATATGTAAATGCGGGCCCGCCGCATATCCGAAGCAAAAAGCAGGTTTGGGTCCTGTCCGGCCACGACATGGCGGAGAGCCCCGGGGCCGGGGGAAGCGATACTTTCCACCAGTTGCCAGTTGCCGGTATCGATCCGGTGCAGGGCGCCGGTGGAATAATTGGTCACAAAAAGCGATCCACCGGCAAAGACCAACCCCCGGGGGATGCCGGGGATCTTTACCCTGGCAACGGGTTTCTTTTCCGGGTAGGAAAAGACGGAGACGTCTTCAGAGACCCAATTGGAAACGGCAAAAAGGTCTCCGGCCGGCGAAAAGGCGACCACTTTTGACCAGGTCCCGCCGGTGGCCAAATGCTCTGTCATCTCCAGGCGGTGCGTACCGGACAAGGGGATAAAATGAACCGTGGCCGTCTCCATCTTGCTGGCTGCCACCCGGTCGCCGGCAGGCGAAACCCCAATCTCCACAAAGCCCCCCTTGCGGAAGCGCGGCTCCGCCGGTACGATCCGGCCGGTCTTTTCCATGGTCTCACCGTCAATAACCTCCACCGCCGCCTCCCCCAGGAGGGCGATGAAGAGATAACGGCCGTCGTTGGAAAAAGCCATCCCCTTCGGCTGGATTCCCACTGCCACTGTTTTGGCCTGGGTAAGCAGGGAACCCGCCGGGTCGGTCTTAAAATGTAACCGGGTGTCTTGATCCAAAAAGAAGGCTACGGTTTTGGGTTTTATTCCCGCCCCGCCTACCTCCAGCTCATATTCGCCGTACGGTAACTGTAAGCGGCCGGGGGTAACCGGCTTGCCGTTCAGGACCAGTTCCCCACTACCCGCCTCTTCTCCCGGGGCGTACGGGTCAACCTCCAGCAACAGCTCATACCGGTAAAACTCCCAATCGACAGGGATCTCCCTGGCCAGCGGGGTGATTTTTGCGGCGACCGCCGCTTCCCGGCAGCCCGGGCGGGTGAAAAC
Organism: Bacillota bacterium; assembly: GCA_012839115.1. Classification (GTDB taxonomy): domain Bacteria; phylum Bacillota; class UBA4882; order UBA10575; family UBA10575; genus JAAYGG01. Next base: position 508 of record DUNX01000121.1, on the reverse strand, counting down.
CAGCCGGTAGCTGCCCCATAGCCAGGAGACCGCCGGGAGTTCCTCCCCGGAAAACTCATGGGGAAGGGCGGTGATCTTGTTTTTCCTCATAAACCGCGCCGGGGCCTCCTCCACTCTTACCCCGGCAATGGGGAGGCCATCACTGACCGTAATAACCGGTGTGACCGGCCAATGAAAACCGGCAACCACCAGGATTGTGAGGAGAAGGCCGGCGCCGGCCAAAAAGAAAGCCACTTTTCTCATTTTCCCTATTCACTCCTCATTTTCCGGATTCATTCCTCATCTTCCGTATTCATTCCTCATCCTCCGGATTCACCCCGCTTGTAACATCCGCTTGCCTGCGACCGGTGCGCCCCGGCCCGGCGTTACCGCCGGCCTCAACCAGTCGCTTACCATGATTATTCGTGTTTTTCCGGGGTTTTCCTTTAGAGTCCTCCCTCTATGATCTTCATTTTTCTCTTAAAATCTCACTTATTCACAATATTTCATTTATTAGAAATGAGTCCTT
>DUNX01000120.1 GCA_012839115.1 Bacillota bacterium | reverse complement strand
GCTGTCCCCATATATCCAAACCTCATCGCATATATCAATAAGCCTGAAACATACCTGAAGTATTTCTTCTCTCTTATCATCATTCTCCATAAAGCTAAATAGGTGTAAAGGGCTTATTGGGAGAATGTCGTCCCTCTCCTCTAACTCTCTGCAGATAGTATCTACCCGCTTTTTGTTTCCCTTCGGGTCGTCTTTGTAGGGGTGAGATATAAATATCCTTTTCATTCCGATATCACCGCCTTTCGCCCAAAAGAAAACCGGCTTGCTATCGCCGGTCGTTGATGTCGTTGATGATTAAGTTTCGTATATACTCGCTTAGGTTTGCTTCGCCGCTGGGCTTTATATATCCCAACGCCTTCGCTTTTGCCTCCGCTTTTTTCTTTAGCACCTCTGGAAGCCTTACGGCTATTAACACCGATTTCATAGCCTGGCCGCCGCTTTTGCACTTATGCTGTAATCAAAGCGAGTGAATTCTTCGTCGCCGTTCCAGAATTCCTGCAGATCATCTACGATGTCTACCAGCTCGCGTACCCTGTCGTCTTGCCCACCGACCAGCGCCATTTCCTTAATCGTGGCGACTAGTCCGCTCATCATTGTCATGTACATATCTCTTGTCATAGATAAAACCTCCTCCTTTTTTATTATCTTAATTGTATTACAGTTGTTATACAAAGTCAAGAGGTTTTATCAATTTATTTATCTAGCAGCTCCGCCTTTTGTCCCGTGAAGTTTTCCCACCGTTTTACGATCTATATTATATAAGTAACGCCTTTCGGTTCTGCTTTGTCCCATTTCACATGACAACTCCTGCATAACCATCTAACCCAGGGCTTATTGGGAGAATGTAGACATCTCCGTCGTGCCCCTTGAGGTTAATATACCTTTGTACTATGACATCGCAATATACCGGGTCTATTTCCGTCATGTAGCAGGTGCGGTTTAACTGTTCACATGCTATTAGTGTTGAACCAGAACCGCCAAATAAATCAAGAACGATATCTCCGGCCTTACTACTATTCTCTATCGCCTTGGCGCACAGAGACACAGGCTTCATTGTCGGGTGTTCTCTGCTCGCCATCGGCCGGTCAATCTGCCATATTGTGCTTTGATTGCGTCCGCCATAAAACTTATGTGCTGCACCTGGTTTCCAGCCGTAAAGTATCGGTTCGTGCTGCCAATGATAGTCTTGACGCCCCATCACAAAGTGCTGCTTGACCCATATAATACATTGTTTAAGATCCCAGCCCGCCTCCCTGAAAGCACTTCTAAAATTAAGGCCTTCTGAGTCAGCATGGCAAACATAAATTGGAGCGCCGGCCTTAGAGGCATCAACCATGTTTTTAAATGCTGCCACCAAGAAGTTTCTGAAGTTTTTATCTTCCATCGCATCATTTTTGATGGTTAGCGCGTCTTTTGTTTTACCAGTATAGTCTACGTTGTAAGGCGGGTCTGTGAATATCATATCTGCAAGCTGGTTTTCCATTAGTTTAGCAACTACTGTTTGATCTGTTGAGTCTCCACATAATAGACGGTGCCTTCCAAGTAGCCACAAATCCCCCAGCTTTGTTATCGGTTCCTCCGGTGGCTCTGGCACCTCATCCTCTACAATCTCCTCTGGCATATGAAGCTGTGTCATTAAATCCTCTATCTCTTCCATATCAAAGCCAGTAAGTTCTAGGTCAAATTCCCCGGCGTCCAGTTCCTGCAGTAAATCTTCGAGTTTTTCATAGTCCCAGTCAGTCTCATCCTGTAGCCGGTTGTCGGCAATCAAATATGCATCTGCTTTCGCACCTTCTAGCGGCAAATAAATAACCGGCACCTCTTCAATGCCAGCTTTTTCTGCCGCCTTTAACCGGGCATGGCCCGCAAGCACATAACCATCTGCCGATACCAGTACCGGATTAGTCCAGCCGTATTCTTTTATACTCCGGACAAGTTTATCTATAGCGCCATCCGGGT
>DUNX01000119.1 GCA_012839115.1 Bacillota bacterium | reverse complement strand
TAAATTGCATACCGGAAAAAGATATGCTAAAATAGACAAAACCCCCAATCATGGAGAGCGGAAAATAAACGGAGGTGGGGCCATGAACCGCACGCCTGGACCCTCGCAAACTAGTCGCACACGCGTGCACGAAGAAACCCGGAAGAAACTGCTGGTCTTTCAAAGAAACGAACTCACCGAGTATTACATATACAGCCTGCTCGCGGCGAAAGTTAAGGACGAAGGGAACCGGAAGATATTGAAGGAGATTGCCGGGGATGAACTGGCGCATCATGATTTTTACCGGGGACTCACCCAAAAAAACCTTAACCCGCAGCGGTGGAAGGTTTTCCTTTTTTACTGGACGGCCCGGATCTTCGGGTTGACTTTCACTCTGAAGCTAATGGAAAAGGGCGAGGAACGGGCACAAAACGCCTATAGGGAAGTATACGCGGAACTGCCGGAAGTGCGGAAAATTGCGGAAGAGGAAGAAGAGCACGAGCACGAACTCCTCAATCTTATTGCCGAGGAACACCTTAATTACGTGGGTTCCGTTGTCCTTGGGCTCAACGACGCCTTGGTCGAACTCACCGGAACCCTGGCCGGGTTGACTTTTGCCCTCCAAAACACCCGGCTGATTGCTTTGGCCGGCCTGATCACCGGCGTGGCGGCTTCTTTCTCCATGGGCGCCTCGGAATACCTCTCCACCAAGACGGAGGGGAGCAGCGCACAGGAACCCTTGAAATCCGCCTTGTACACCTGGACGGCCTATCTGATCACAGTAGCCGCCCTGATCCTTCCCTTCCTGTTGTTGACGAACTACCTTCTCAGCCTGGGCATTACTTTGCTGGTGGGGATCCTGATCATTCTCCTCTTTAACTTCTATATCTCCGTCGTCAAAGACCTGCCCTTCCGCAGGCGCTTCCTGGAAATGGCCGCCATCAGCCTGGGAGTGGCGGTTTTGAGTTTCAGTATCGGCTATATTATCCGTCTTCTCCTGGGCGTGGATCTGTAGAGACGGAAACCGGTGGTATACGATGAAACAAAAGACCAAGAGAGACAAAACCCATAGCCTGGGAGAAGAAAAAATTACCCGGCTTTTGCTGCGCTTTTCCCTCCCGGCCATCCTGGCAATGGCTGTCAATGCCTCCTACAATATTGTCGATACCATCTTCGTTGGAAAGCTGGGGGCCAAAGCCACCGCCGCCCTCTCCATCTGTTACCCTGTGCAGATGATCCTGGGCGCCGTTGCCATTGGGACAGGGATCGGCGCCGGGTCCCTAATCGCCCGTTCTTTTGGGGCGAAAGACCAGAAAAAGGCTTCGCTTGTGGCCGGACAGGTTTTTCTTTTGAGTATGATTTTTGGCCTGGCGGCAACCTTAACCAGCCTTTTTTTTCTCCGTCCCTTGCTTGTCTTATTCGGCGCCACCCCGGAAATTCTCGAAGCAACCGTAGAGTATATGTCAGTAATCGCCAGCGGCGCCTTTTTTCTTTTCTTTATTATGATGATGAACCATGTAACACGGGCGGAGGGCAATCCCACCCTTTCCATGGTGGTTATGATCTCTTCCGCAGTCATAAATATCATCCTGGATCCCATTTTCATCTTCGGTCTGGGGATGGGGATCAAAGGCGCGGCGGTGGCGACGATCATCGCCAAAATAGCTGGGGCAATCATTCAGTCATCGTATTTTCTTACAGGCCGCAGTGCGTTGACTATCTCCTGGAAACATCTTCGCCCCAATTTCCGGATTATTTGGGATATTTATAAGGTGGGGTTGCCTTCGCTCTTGATTCAGGTCTCCGGTAATCTGGCCATAATCATCGCCAACCGGATCCTCGGCGGTTTTAGCCATATCCCCATCGCGGTGATGGGGATCGTCCTCCGTATGCAGATGTTGGCCTTCATGCCGGTGATCGGTATTTCGCAGGGATTGATCCCGATTGTCGGGTACAACTTTGGCGCCCAAAAACCCCGGCGGATACGGGAGGCTTTATACAAAGGGGCCGCCGCCGGCAGTCTTTTCTCTACTTTGGTCGGGATCACTTTTTTCCTCTTCCCCGGCTTTTTCCTGCAAATTTTCACCGATGATGCCGGGGTGTTGGCTGTCGGGACTGAAGCCCTGCCGATTATGGTTTTGATCTACCCGCTCCTGGGCCCGCAAAGCGTCTCCATCACTTTCTTCCAGGCAACCGGTAAAGCCCTTCCTTCCCTTCTCCTCTCTATACTGCGGCAGTTTATCCTTTATGTCCCCTTGCTTTTTTTCTTACCGCGTTTCTTGGGTCTCCCCGGAATCTGGGCCGCCACTCCCATAGCCGATCTCCTTGCTTTCACCATTACTCTCTCCCTTGTCCTCCGGGAATTCCGTATCCAGGGGATCCCCCTTATCTCCCCAAAAGACGCTTAGCCGTTCCAAAGAAACCATTTAAGATCAAAAATCGCCGCTAAAAACTTCCCCTTCTTACCCCTCTTCTTATTAGTACCTTTGAGAACCCCGGCAATTTTTTCAGGGGGTTAACACCAAAATAGAAACGGAGAAAATTGACGATTCCCCGGGTAAGCTCATCAAACATGGTGGTAAGATATAAACCCAGCAAGCCCCATTCGAGATGAAAGATGGCGAGAGCGGAGAACCCGACAACAAAAATTGTCCCGTAAATCTGCGAGTAAAGCATCCATTTGGTATCCCCGGTGGCGCGGATGGCATGGCCCGAGACAACATTGGAAGATTGAAAAACCAGCAGGACTCCGGAGATGCGGAGGAGTTGGGCGGCTCTCACCAGAACTTCCGGGTCCGAAGTGAAGATCCGGATCAAAGTTCCGGGGATAAGCGCAAAAATCACCCCCATAAATCCACAGGTAGCAACCGAGATCCTCTGCGCGTAAAGGGTGATTTTTTTGGCGTCGGCAAACCTTTCTTCACCCCAGTACTGACCGACCATTGTTGTGGTGGCTTTGGCAAAACCCATATAAATCAAAACCGGGATCGTCTGCAAACTGATGACCAGCGAATAAATGCCGATGGCCATCTCATCAATCTGGTTTAAAAACCGGACCAAAACCAGGTTCCCTGCTTGATAGAGAAAGATCTCCACCCCGCTGGGTATGCCGAGACGGGCAATCTCCCGGAACGGCCGTCCCTCCGGTTTAAACAAAGCCTTTCGCTCAAGAGGGAAAGGCAGGTTACCCTGGAGGAAGAGGCTGTAGAAGAGAATGGCGCAACCAATCAGGTTGGCGATTAAGGTGGCCAGCGCGGCGCCTTCCAAGCCCATGGCGGGAAAACCCCAGTGCCCAAAGATCAGGAGCCAGTCCAGGAAGATATTAAGAAAACTCCTTACTACCCCCACCACCATAATCGGACGGGTGGTACCCACACCTTCCAGGATGGAGGCAGCCGCCACCTCGATACCAAAGAAAATCATATAAACCGATATAATACGGACGTAAACCGTTGAAAACCGGAGAACATCGCCGGCGGCCCCGAAAAAAGAGAAAATTTTCTCTGCACCAACAAACCAGAGCAGGAAAAGACCGGTGGAAATGAGCGTAAGATAAAAAAAGGCCGATTGGCCCAATTGCTGTGCACGACGGTAATCTTTCCTGCCGACGTTTTGGGCGACCAAAACCGTCAAGCCGGTGGCAATGGCAAAAAAGATAAATGTCATGGCGTTGTAAGGGATCATGACATTTCCTATGGCCGATAAGTAACGGGAATCCAGGTTACCAACAAAAGCCCGGTCGATTAAGAGCATAAGATGATGTGTTATCCGCTGGATCATAATGGGCAAGGCAATAGCAAACATCATCCGCTTCTCTACTGTTCTTCTCTTTTTCCGCATTCCCTGTAAAGTCCTTTCCTCAATACTGTAATACCATTTCTTTCCCATATTATCTTAATCTTCTTTACCATATTATCTTAATCCGATAAAAAGTCAAGAAAAAAATCCACAGTCCTGGTACCCTTTTTCAGGAGTTCCTTCTTCTCGCTCAGGAGGTACCCTCTTCTTTAAAGCTCATCTATTACCATTATAGCATGGATTGTCCCTCTGTTTATTCAGTTCCATCCCTCCCAATCGGACTTTTTATCCACGTACAGCCTACCCGAAGTGTCCAGTTGCGCGACCATCACCTCGGAAAGATCATTAACCCCCAGGTTGCGAAGTTGTTCCCACAGCCAGCCCTCGTCCAGTTTCAGTTCGGAGAGCCGGTGCCGGGCGATATTACCGTCCACCACCAGGATCTGCGGTATTCCTTCGTATTTGGTATCCAGGTTCAAGTCTTCAGGAGTCACCGGCCGGTATTGGGATTTGACCAGGACGCTTAGCTGCCCGTTGGTCTCGAGGACCGCCTCTTCCACCTGGGAGAGATCAAAAACCCCCCTATTCCGCAATTGGGTCATCAGTTCCTCCAGATCATAATTGGCCCTGGCCATTGCCTTCTCCATCAGCTTCCCGTTTTTTATGATCACGCTGGGCTCGCCTTCAATAATTTTACTGGCATAAAGACTTTTCAAAGTAAGGCGGTCGATGGCTATGGCCAGCCCGGCCCAGACCAAAATGCTGGTCACACCGGCAACAACCGGTGTCTCCGTATTGGTTGCCAGGGTGGAGGCGGTGGAACCGATGGTAATACCAACGGCATAATCGAAGAAGTTCAACTGCGAAAGCTGGGTTTTTCCCATTAAGCGGGTCATGATCAAGAGAAGAAAAAAGGCAACGACCGCCCTGATAATCACGGCAACTATCTCCGGCATTGGTAGTTCCCCCTTTTCCCCTGATCTTGCCCGGGAAAATTGTATTTATGCTGATCTGTATTTTTTAGCAGGAAAAATATTTCTTTTGTGTAATAATATTATACTAATAATGTTAATAGTATAATTTTGGTGTTTTTTCTTTAGCCACACGACACCTCCTTCAAAAGAGGCTGTCAGTACGGCTGGAAATGGGGGGTGATCACCGGATAACCAGCGCTAAGCGCACGCGCGCTTACCTTCCTAAAGCGTGGAGCCTTTAGGAAACCTGAAAACGAAAGGAGTAGAAAGTATGAAGAGGTTTATTTCCTTACTACTGATCCTTGCTTTGGCCGGCAGTTTTGCCGGATGCGGCAAAAAGGCTGATGAGAACCTGATTGGCGTCGCCATGCCCACCCAATCCTTGCAACGCTGGAACCAGGACGGCGCCAACATGAAGAAGCAGCTGGAAGAGAAGGGTTATAAGGTGGACTTGCAATACGCCAATAATGATGTGAACACCCAGATTCAACAGTTGGAGAATATGATTACGAAAGGGTGCAAAATTCTCGTCATTGCTTCCATTGACGGCTCAGCCTTGACCGAAGTCTTACGCAAGGCTGCCGAGAATAAAGTTAAAGTAATTGCTTACGACCGCCTCTTGATGAACTCGGAACATGTGGACTACTACGCAACCTTTGACAATTTTCAAGTGGGGGTCATCCAAGGCCGGTATATTGAAGAAAAGCTTGGTCTGAAGGAAAACGCGGGACCGTTCAACGTCGAGTTGTTTGCCGGTTCACCCGATGATAATAACGCCCTCTTCTTCAACGGTGGCGCCATGAGTGTTCTCCAGCCGTACATTGATGCAGGGAAACTGGTGGTTCCCAGCGGGCAAACGGAGTTTGCGACCATCGCAATCCACGGTTGGGATTCCGCCGATGCGCAGGCGCGGATGGATAACCTCATTACCGCCTATTATGCCGACGGCAAAAAGCTGGATGCGGTTTTATCCCCCAACGACAGTCTGGCCATTGGGATCGTAACCTCTCTGACGAACGCGGGTTACGGTACTGAGGAGAAACCCTACCCGGTCATCACCGGCCAGGATTGCGACAAAGCCAATGTTAAGGCCATGCTCAAAGGCCAGCAGTCCATGTC
>DUNX01000118.1 GCA_012839115.1 Bacillota bacterium | reverse complement strand
CGGCGCAGGCCTCCTCCAACTCTTCCAGGTTGGTAATATTCAATGCCGCAAAAAGCTGGTTGATTTTTTTCGGTCCCAGGCCCGGGATGCGGAGAAGTTCAAAGAGCCCCGGTGGTGTGGTACTTTTCAGGTTCTCATGGAACTCAATCTTCCCGGTCTGCACCCACTCAAGGATCTTTTTAACGATCGCCTCCCCGAACCCCGGCACCTCCCGGAGTCGTTCCTCTCTCACCAGCTTCTCCAGGTCTTCACCGAGGTTCTCCACGGTACGGGCGGCGTTGTAGTAAGCCCTTACCTTAAAGGGGTTTTCCCCTTTGAGCTCCAAAAGGAGCCCGGTTTCATTAAAAATCCGGGCCAGTTCATGCCGGTCCATCACGGATCAACCCTCTCGTTACTCGTCGCTCGTCGTTCGTTACTCGTCGCTCGTTGCTGGTTGCTCGTCGCTGGTCGCTCGATACTCGATAGTTGTCAAGTTTTTTAGGCCGTTCGCCCGTCACTTGGTATTCCTGCTATTTCTGGCCGTTTATTATTCGCCGCTCGTCACTCGTGGATTGTCATCTGTCATCATGGCTGTCGCAAAGACCGAGGTCAACTTTGCAGCGGTGCTTAACAATGGTCAACAGCCATTCCCTTTCCCCGGGGACATTCTCCCGCAACCTGGCCGCGGCCACCGGCAAGATCCATCTTTCCATCTCCCCGGCTGTGGCTTTGGAAAACCGGAGGTATTCGGATAGATAGGCGTTATAAACAACCTGTTTAATTTTACGCGCTGCCAGGAGAAACCATTTTGTAACTCCCTCCGGCATAAAAGGAGATTGCAGCATTAAACAGGTTCTGGCCACATCCCCAAGGGGATTACCGGCATATGCGTTTGTCCAGTCAATTGCCACCAGTTCTAAACGCGTACTCCCCATTGGGTTTTTTGCTGAATTGCCCGCACACGGGCCCGTATCTGATGCCACCAGTATATTATCCGGGTGAAAATCGCCATGACAGACATGGCGTGCCCCGGCGTCGATCTTCTCAACATACTTGCATATATCCGCAGTACGTTTCTCCCCTAGAACCTCCTGTGCTTCTTTGATTGCTGAAAAAAGCCAGTCCTTCCCTTTCGGTAATTTGCCGTTTTTCTCCTTTGGGCGCGCGGAATGAATCCTGAGATGCAAAGCTGCCATTTCCCGGGCAAACCTTCTTATTTTCCACGGTTTTTCCTCCATATGCCGGATTAATGACCGGCCATAAACCCGTTGGTATATTATTCCTCTACGCCCGTGGCAATCAATGACCCCATAGACCTTAGGAGCAGGAACCCCCGTTTCATGGACAGCCCGCCCCACTTCCGCCTCATATTCTATAGGCCACAGGGGAAACCAACTGTAAAAGAGCTTCAACACTTTATCGTTTCCCCAGGCAAACACCTCTGCTGTTCTGCCTTGGCCGAGCAAAGACCCTTTTTGCAGGGTAATATCTTTCTGCATCGGTTTCAAAAAGCCCTCCCTAATATAATATAGATCCGTATATGTCCTTGCCTGTTTCCATAGCGCTTGTCCTATCCCCCAAGGCCAAAGAGGATCAGTAATATATAGTAGAAAAGCGGGATAAAGATGGCGGGCAACAGGTTCCCCACTTTAATCCGGGTAATCTCCAAGAGGTTCAAGCCGATGGCGAAGATCAGGACCCCGCCGACCAGCGACATCTGCTGGATTACAGTGGCGGTCAGGAACGGGCGCAATACCCCGGCGAGGAGGGTGATACTGCCCTGGTAAATGAAGACCGGCAGGGCCGACAAGGCCACCCCCATCCCCATCCCGGCGGTAAAGATGACGGCGGTGACCCCGTCCAGGATTGATTTGGAGAATAAGGTGGTGGCGTTGCCGGCGAGTCCGTCCTCCAAGGCCCCGACAATCGCCATGGCCCCGACACAATAGACCAGGCTGGCGGTGACGAACCCCTGGGCAAAGGTACTCTCCGGGCGGGCAAATTTCTTCTCAAACCATTGCCCGGCCTTCTCCAGGCCTGCCTCAATCTGCAGCAGTTCGCCGGTGATCCCGCCAATTACCATGCTGGCGATCATCAACATGACAAATTGTCTCTCCAGCCCATTCCCGGCCACGG
>DUNX01000117.1 GCA_012839115.1 Bacillota bacterium | reverse complement strand
TTTCGTACCACAGCTTGACATTATCAAGGGCTTTATTGTAAATGTGTTTTCCTAGAGTATTCAAAAAAAACTCCAGCAAGCTTTCTGCGGCAATAACACCAATCTTTTCATCCCTCTCCTCATCAAAGTAACTCTGAATCTCTTCAAGCAGTTTTCTCTTTTCTTCGGCACTCAAGCCAAACTTGGATAATACATTGTTCTTGCCCATTTTGCCCTCCCCTTCCTATTTGTATTATTGATTAGCTATCAGCTATTAGTGATCAGCTTATTTATTAATTTACGTTCCTTTTTTACCCTCCGTAAATGGCTTAAACCAGCTGTTTCCGGTCGGAAGGCCAGAGGACCATCTCCCGGTAACCGCTTTCAAAACCGATCTCTTTCAAGATCTCCCGGACCGGGCTCGTCGGGGCTGCTTCCCCGTTAAAGCTGCTGACGATGATCTTCTCGTCCGGGTAGGCCGGGTATAAAGCGGTGATGAGGGTTTTCATCCCCTTCTCCATCTCAGGCATGGGAAGGGACTCCAGGGTTTGGAGTCGCAGCTTCCGGCCGGAGGCTATGAGAATTGGTTTACCGTCTTTGAAGACCAGGTAATCCCCGGCCGGGATCTTTGCTTCCGCCGTCTCCGGCCGGCCGGCGATATACCGCAGGGGATTGGCCGGGTCGGCCCAGGCCAAGGCCCAATACCGGCCGGACGGCGCGGGAATGGCATCCAGTTCGGCCAGGGCCTGCGGGAGGGCGTACTGGATCCCGCTTAACCCTTTGATGAAATAGCCCCGCTTCACCCGGCCGGTATTCTCCAGGGTGTCAAGGAGGGGATAGACCTCGCCCCAGGGAACCCCTTCCGCCTGCGCAATCTCCCGGCTGAGAACAGCGTACCGGCGCAAAAGCGCCCAGACCAGCTTTTCTTTTCTCCCGCTCTCAGGCGGGGGCAAGGACCACCGGCCCATCTGGGCCATGACGGCAGGTTGCAACACCCCCTGGGCGCCAGCGCGGATTTGCGGTGTGGTTCTGAGCAAGTAACGGACCGGCCCGAAGGAGTCGTTAGTCAGTAAACCCCTGAGGATCAGTTCTTCCAAAGCCTGCCAAGTGGTGAGGATCGGAAGTTTCAATTTTTTTAAGATAAAGGGCAGGGTTTCCGCGCCTCTCTTTTTCAAGAGCTCCACTATTGCCCGGCTTGTCCCGGAAAGGCCGGAAAGGTCACTCCTTTCCTCTCCTCTATCGTCTGCCGCCTCACTTTGGCCTTGGCCGGCTGACGGGACCGCCGGGAGGATCTCCTCTTCCGGCGTAAAGGATGATTCGATCATCACCCGGAAGTTTTCCGGTCCGCCCCGCGCCCGCCAGAAGAATTGACCGCTGGCAAAGAGCCGGTCGAGAAGGAGGGGGTTGGACCCCTTCACCCTGGCCGGGAGGAGGTGTTTCTCCCAGAACTCCGCCGGGAACCAGAGATCCGTCAATTGGCTCAAGGTCTCCGCCAACCCTTCGGCCTCCCGCCGCTCCCCGGTCACCCCCTGCCATCGGGCAAGAAAAACTGCGTACTCCTCCGGCTCCCGCACCCGCGTGCGCGCCTTAATCTCCTGCCGGGCCCGGGCGAGGCTCCGCCGGTGGATCTCCCGGAGGATTTCTGTGTCGCACCACTCTTCCCCCTGGCCGTCGGGGAGAAACTCCCCTGTTTCCACCAGCCCGGCGGAGGCAAGGACCGCCAAAACCTCCTCCACCTCCGACAGGCGCCACCCATACCTGGCGGCCAGCTCCCGGGCGGTAAAAGGCCCATGGGTCCTGGCAAAGCGGGCCACAATCCGTTCTTTGGCCTCCTGGTACGCCCGGGGAGCCGCCGGGAGGAAAGCCGCCCCCTCCGGTTCCTGGCGGCCGGCTTTTCCTTGATTGGCTTGTTCTTGGCCTGCTTTCTCTTCTCCGCAGATCCTGGCTCCGGGCAAGGCCGTCAAATAGTCGGCCAGTTCTTCTTTATTGACGAAGAACCGCCGGCCGGCCGCGCTGGACGTGCCGGAGACCATGGCTGCGCCACTTGTCCCAGCCGTACCACTCGCCCCGGTTGCCCCGCTTAACCCGGCTGCTACCCCCACCACCTTCCCCTTGGCGCATAAGGCGGCAAGAAGCTCCCGGAGTTTTTCTCTTTCTTCAGGGAAAGTCTCACTAATCTCTTTTTCCGTAAGATCGCCGCACCTTTCCAGGAGATAAGAGAGGTGTTCTTCATCCATGTTCTTTGCCAACAGGTCAAACCCCCGGGCTTTCCGGGCCACGGTTTTGATGACATCTGGCCGGAAAAGATCCCGGAAACCGCCCTTCCCCACGATGGTCTTTAGGGTCTCTGCGCCCAGGCCGAAGAGGCGCTTGTACCCTTCTCCCCGCGGTAGATCCGTCTCGTACATGAAACTGGCGACAAAATTGAAAAGATGCCCGTGGGCAAAGGGGGAAGGAGTCTGGCGCCGCTTGTGGTAAACAGTAATCCCGCCCTCTTTGATCCCTTGCAGGACTTCACAAAGGCCATCAAGGTCAAAATAGTCCTGGAAGATCTCGCGGTAGGTCTCCAAAACTAGGGGAAAATCCGGGTATTTGGCCACCGTCTGCAGTAAGTTCCCGGCCTTGATCCGGGCCAGCCATAAGGGTTGTCTTTTCCCCCCCAGCCTGCCCCGGGGCATGACCAATGAACGTTGGGCCGTCTGCCGGAATATAGCACTAAAGAGCGGTGTCCTGGCTACGGCCTTCCCCAGCCGTTCCTCGATCTCCCCGGCCGCCGGGTCCGGCCAGGCAACAACCGGCGGGGTCATCCCTCCCGGCAGGCTGAACATAACCCCGTCATCCCCGCTGATAAAGGAGAGTCTCGTTCCCAGGCTCTCCTCCCAAGCCATGCCAATGAGGAGCGCCAGGGGTAGGTGGACCCTGTGCCCCAGGGGGGAGTGGATCAGGACCCGCCACTCCCCGGCCTCATCGGGGAATTCCTCGACCACCAGGCGGTGGCTGGTTGGTAAACAGTCCACCGCTCTTTTCTGGGCTGCCAGGTAGTTCTGGAGGTTTCTGGCCACTTCCGGGGCGAGGTTGCATTCATTCTGGAGAAAAGCTGGCAATTCCCCGGCCTCCAGCTTCGCTTCGAGGAGCGCCAGGAAGGCGCCGATCCTTTTTCCCAATTCGTAGGGGCGGCCGCCCTGTTCCGCTTTCCAGAAAGGCACATGGGCCTCGCCTTTCCCTGACGGTGCGACGATAACCCGGTCCTGCCGGATCTCCTCAATCCGCCAGACCGAGGTCCCCAGGAGAAACCGGTCGTTCAGTCTTCTTTCGCTGACAAACTCTTCATCCAGTTCGCCCAGGCGCAGATTGGTACCGGCAAGGTAAACACCGAAATAGCCGCGGTCGGGAATGGTCCCGCCTGCCGTATAGACCAGCCTTTTGCCGTAGGAGTCCGGCTTGATTACCCCCTCCGCCCGGTCCCAAAAAAGGCGGGGGCGCAGGTCCAGGTAGCCTTTGGTATCAAAGCTCCCGTTCAGCATGGCCAGGACCCGTTCCAGGTCAGTCCGGGAGAGGGTGTGGAAGTTATAGACGGAGCGGGCAATCTGGTAGGCCTTCTCCACTCCTATCCCGCCGCCGGTGGTCATGGCCACCAGGTGCTGGGCCAGGATATCCAGGCAGTTCATGGGGGCCTTCATCGTCTCCACCCGCCCGGCCTTCATTTCATAGATAAGGGCGGCGGTCTCCAGGAGATCGGCCCGGTTTTTGGGAATAATCCGCCCCTTGCTGGTCCGGTGGATCACATGGCCGGCCCGGCCCACCCGCTGCAACCCCCGGGCCACTTCTTTGGGGGACTCGATCTGGATGACCAGATCGATCTCTCCCACATCGATTCCCAGTTCCAATGAGGCGGTGGCCACCACGCACGGGAGTTCGCCGGATTTCAGTTTCCCTTCCACTTCAAGGCGAATCTCCCGGGAGAGGCTGCCGTGGTGCGTCCGGGCAATCTCTTTCCCGGCCACCCGGTTGAGGTTGGCAGTCACCCGTTCGGCCAGGCGCCGGTTATTGACGAAGACCAGTGTTGTCCGGTGGCTCCGGACCAACTCGACGATTTTATTGTAGATCGACGGCCAGACGGTCTTCTCCGGCAACTCCCTGAGGTTTGGGACAGGGAGTGTGATCTGGAGGTCCAGGTCTTTCCGCCCGCCGGCGTCAATGATCTCCACGGGCCGCGGCTGCCACTCCCCATTCTCCGGATCCCGCGTGTACCCGCCAAGAAAGACCGCCACCTCCTCCAAAGGCCGGATGGTGGCGGATAACCCGATCCGCTGCAGGGTTGTTCCCGGACCGCCCGCCTCCTCCACCAGGTTTTGCAGGCGCTCAAGGGAGAGGGCCAGGTGGGCGCCGCGTTTTTCTGTGAAAACCGTATGGATCTCATCGACAATCAGGCAACGGACGGTCCTCAGGATCCGGGAGGCCTTGGAAGACAGGATCAAGAAGAGCGATTCCGGGGTGGTGATCAGGATCTGCGGCGGCTGTCGTAGCATACGTTGGCGCTCGGCGGGCGGGGTATCCCCGCTCCGCACCGCCCTGGTGATCTCCGGGAGCGTTCGCGGCTGCGCGCCGGCTCCATGTTCGTGTTGGACATTTTGGGCAACATCAGGTTCGAAAATGCCGTCTTGGAAAACACTGTGTTGAGAAACATTTTGTGGCGCAATGCGCCTGATCCCCTGGAGGGGCAGTTCCAGGTTGCGGTAGATATCGTTGTTCAGCGCCTTAAGCGGGGAGACATACAAGACCCTCACCCCGTCGCCGGGCAGCGTCTCTCCCCTCTCCATCTCCTGGTAAAGGCGGTCGATAACCTTTAAAAAAGCCGCCAGTGTCTTCCCGGACCCGGTGGGCGCCAGGAGAAGCAGGTTCTTCCCGGCGGCAATCTGCGGCCAGGCGGCAGCCTGGGGAGGGGTCGGCTCGCCGAAGGTTTCCATGAACCACCGGGCAACCGCCGGATGAAAATCTTTCAGACAGGGGTGGGTCATCTATAGCACCTCGGAACTATCATGGTATTTCATTCGAAAAGGCCTTCAGTAGTCTTACAATTAATTCTATTCTCCCCCCGCTTTTCCTTTTAAAGAACCGTGCCGCCACAGACAGAATCATCCGCGCGCGGTTATATAATGTTTTATCCTATAGCCGGTAGGTCTTGTGGAGGGAAGTCATCTTTTGAGGCGTTTTTTGAAGAAAAAAGAAGGAATCTCCAAAATACACTGCGAATTTTAAACATATATTTTATCCAGAGCCAAGATTTCTTAACTTTATTCTTTACCGGTTTATTGCCTAATGATTATCTTTCCCCTGGTTACTCATGGTTACCCCTGGTTTTCCGGTTACCCTTTTGCTGCACCGGGGGAAATAAGGCTTAACTTATTTGGAAGACCATCTGGGAAAACAGTAGAAATGCCCGTGGTACCGACTATAGCCTGGCTTTTCTTTGGCAGGCCCAATTCTTTTAAAATCCTCTCCGTTTTCCCCTTGAAAACATCGAATAATGGATGGCAAAAGGCCAAACATTCCCGGAGTTGCACAAAATATGAAAGCCCGGATGACCGGGCTTTTTTTGAGACAAATAAAAGCATATCACATCCAAAGCCGGAGCGCCTGCTTCGCGGTTTAAAATCTCTTACTCAGCTATCCAGTTAGGGAGAAGAAACCTTGGTGAATTTATCCGGGGTGTCGTCATCGGTTGTGTAAATAACGACACCTTTAGCATTCCTTATTACGATCTTTGCATAGGCATTATCATCATCATCTTCTTCTTTCCATAAATCAACCTTCACAATTTCATACTTTTCGAATACTAGGCCTGTTGTTGTTCCTGCCCTGATATATAACATAATAGCATCGGAAGCGGCCGGGTTCTTTTGAAAATAAACGCACTCCAGTTCCCCCGGGTCTGGTTTTTTCATAATTCGAAATGGCTCTGTCATTGGCACATCGGGCGCCGACAAATTGACTGTTCCTGTAAAATAATACTTGAAATATCCTTCGTTCTCCGGATCTTCAACCTTTCCTAGAAATTTCCCAACTGTGAATTCTATTTCTCTTTTCTTTTCCGGTTCACCCTCAGGGCACCCCTCCCAGGTCCAGGTACCAAGGTACCATGAAACATCTATATCCGGAAGAACCTTGGTGAACACATCCTTGCTTGACGCATCCGTGGCGTATATGTCGTTCCCATCTTCATCTTTCATTTCGATACTCGCCTCAAGATTATTGTCAGTTCCTTTCCATGCCCGGATAATTAATGTGCCTGAATCTTCAAAATTATAGCCTCCCCTGACATAGAAATTACAAGTCCCATCGGGGAATTGCTCCAGGTGGATATTATCTATCATTGCCGGTATTTCATCATAGGATGGTATTTTTGTAATTACCTGTTCCCCCTCGGGAAGCACCAAGCATTTGATTACCCCTCTAAAATAATGATGGATCTTTCCAGACTGTTGCGTAACACTCTCTATTAAATCCACAACTGTGAATTCAATTTCCGGTTTATCCTCAGGGCGCGACTCCCAGTCCAGGTACCAAGGTACCATGACAAATCTATCTCTCCGTCTCCATCTCCGTCATCTTTACCGTTTCCGTCTCCTTCATCCTTTGGCGGCAAAGAACTGCTACATCCGGCTAAAAGAAGAGAAAAAATCAGTAAGATCAATACCAGATAGACGAAAAATCTCCTTCTACGAAAACCAAACATATTTACGCCTCCTTCTGTTTGTTATCGGATCCCTATTCATATTCGCGGTCGTCGCACCTTATAAAAGCCGGTTTCCAATCGAATAACCGCGCTAAAAAAAGGATCTGTCCACATTATGATTATAGTAAATGATTCTCAACAAAAACTAAACAAGGAGGCGTATACCGGTCTATGTGTCAAACGGCGGAATAATTACTGATTTCTTTAGGGGATAAATATGTACTATCTGTACGAAGTGTGCATAACATGGTATTATATGATTACAAGAAAGCGGGGTCAAGACATGAAAAAAAATGATTTGCTGAGACTGATTGCGCCTTGCGGATTACTTTGTTATACATGCGACGCTATGAAAGACGGAGTAATAAATAAAGCGGCAAAGAGGCTGTTATATGTTTTGGGTTCTTACGATTCTTTCTTGGAAAGCTCTCCCGAGGCCAGGCCTATTTCTGAGAAATATAGCAGTTTTAAAGAGGTCTTGGAATATCTTGCTAATGTTAAGTGCAATGGTTGCAGAGAAGACCGTTGTCTGAAAACAAATTGTTTTGTTCCGGAATGTACACAAAACCATAATATCCTTTTCTGTTATGAATGCAAAGACTTCCCGTGTGACAGAACAGGATTCTCTGATGATCTGAAAGAAAAATGGATAAGGAAGAATAAAAAAATAGAAGAGATTGGTATTGAGAAGTTTTTTGAGGAAGAAAAAGACCTACCGCATTACTCCAGTTGATGCATTACTCCAGTTGATGCATTGCTCCAGTTGATTGAGGAGTCTTTGTCTTTGCATTCAGAGCAAGCAAGCTTCAATCATATCAATGACATCATCTAAAGCAATTCCCGATTTCATCTCGTCTTTCATTTTTTTGCATTCTTCTTTTATTTCCCGGTTATTCAGCACAGCCATGGCCTGTTTATAAAGAGCCTCCGCCGTGGAAAGCATTCGTAACTTCTTCCCGAGCTTCAGTCTGACAACTTGTTCTGCATTTATAGGCTGGTCGTTCATAATGGGCATCGCCAGCATCGGGACCCCGTGGTACATCGCTTCGTTCACACTATTCATCCCGCCGTGGGTAATGAAAAGATCGGCATGTTGCAGGACTTCCAATTGGGGTACAAAAGAATAAGCCCATATGTTGGGAGGGATTTTCCCAAGTGTTTCCGGTCTTACCTTGCCTGTGTTGAGAATAACAGAACACTCCTTGTTCCCGAATGCTTTTATGCATCTTTTATAGAAAAACCTGCTGCTTAGGATGGTACCTATTGATATATAAATAACCGGCCTGGCCATCTTTTCATAGGGTATTCTCCTGTCTGTGTCTACGGGTTGTGCCACCGGTTCCAGCAGCGGGATGCAAAACACGTATGTCTCATCTAAATCCTGCCGGCAAGGATGAAATCTCTCCGGCAAATACACGATGTTCAAAGGAATTTTATCATGCAGGACGCTATCAACTAGTCTCTTGTCTTTCACCCCTAATTCAATAGCCACTCTTCTCTTTAGTACCTGTGTACCCAGGAGATGGCAAGAGATTACGAAAAGGAGGGGTATAAGGCCGGTCCCCACCTTAGTCCAGGCAAGCTGTGAAAACTGTCGCACTGCAGGTATTCCCAGTCTTTCGGCAACGGTCTTTCCGAGATAGAAAAACATCTCATAGATGAGTAAATCATGGCCGGCGCCAACTTCCATTGCCGTGTTGTAGGCCGCCTTAAAACAACGTACCATTTGTTGCCGTTCAGGCAACCCTTCCGGATAATCCATGTATGGGACAAATAAAGCTCCGGTCGCTTCGATTCTTTCCTTCCATTCGGGAGCATTTATATATGTTACTTGATGTCCCCTCTCCACCAGCCTTTTCGCCAGGGGCAAGGTCGGATTGGTATGACCGGAATAAGGTACATTCACCATTAATATTTTTGCCATTTCATACCCCCCCGCCAGAGACGGCTTATTCCCCCAAAAGGACTCTTTTCTCCCATTCATCGCCATACTTGCGGAATAAATCTTTACATTCCTCTTCTTTTATGCCAATTATATAATTGAAAATCCTATCTTTCAGCCAGCTATGGCTATTAATGAATTTCCTGGTCTGCATATGCTTGTCCGCAAAAGCGATAACCACATTTCTTATATCAGCCATAACTATCGTACCAATGCACATCAGGCATGGTTCCAGAGTCGTATATATTATGCATTCAGGCCCGTACTCGCGAAGATACTGGGCGTGTTCCATAATTAGATTATTCTCCGCATGGTGAACCTTGCTCATTCTTGTATTCCATGTATTAGACATCTTCCCGATAATCTTGTGGTCATGAACCAGCACGGCGCCAATGGGTTTATCCCCCCGCTCGCCGGCGATCTTCGCTTCCTCAATCGCTACTTGCATGTATTTCTCATGGTCGTAACCGCTAA
>DUNX01000116.1 GCA_012839115.1 Bacillota bacterium | reverse complement strand
TCCGAACGGTGCCTGGAGAGATGTTATATTTCTCGGCAAGCTCTTTAAGAGTTACCGGGGTGTTCTCAAATTCTTCTCTAACCTTTTTCCAGTCTACCCTTGCCACATCACCACCTTCTTTGCTGCGGTTTTAAAACGGCGGCGGGTTCTCCCCCTCGCCGTACATCGTCGCCTTCTCAAACTTCAACCGGGAGGCCATTGAGATTAGTAGGTTCTCCAGCGTCTGGTTAAGCCTTTTGACCGCGTTGAAAACCTTAGCTTCGTTTTTCACCCGACCCTCGGCAATCCGACCGATGAGCATCGGGGACATGCCCTGTTCCCTGAGTCGGGTCATCTCATCGGCCAGGGCTGTTTGGTAGTATGCCTCTGCCTCGGCCAGAATCTCAACCAACCGGCCGGCGTAAGCGGTATATCGTATCTGGCGCTCTTTCATCTCCGCCAGGTTGGTCCCAATGCCAGCCGCAACGTCGCGCATGGTTCCGTTCAACCACGGTAATAATTCCATCGCCCAATCATAGAAGGGTTTCGTGTCGTCCAGTTGAATCCCGTCAAGAAACTCCTTTTTCATGTCATGCTCCTTTTGATTGTAATGGGGCCGCCGGGGAGACTCGAACTCCCAACCTGCCGATTACAAGTCGGCGGCTCTGCCGGTTGAGCTACAGCGGCCTACTATAACCCGGTCTTGCTCAATGTATAAAGAAACCCCGGCATGCTCGCCGAGGTCTTGCAATAGCTGCTCCAAGGTTGTCCCCTCTCTGGCCGCGATTAACTCAAATAAGTCCACCTGGGCGATCTCATACTTGTCGGCCGCCAGATGGTGCAGGTCGCAAAGATTAATAAAATTCAGTCGGTGATCAATCAATAGCTGCGACCGCTTAATCACATGGTGCGGCCCCGCCTGGGCCCTCCGCCCGCAGCCCGGGATCTCGCACCAGGTCCGGCGGGCCTCTTTTCTCACTCGTTTGTTTTCGCGTTGCCGGCGATTTGTCTTCCCGAACGGGAGGCCGGACATGTCGACTCCTTTGGTCGCTTTCGGTTTCGGCACCGGCCGGAAGTCTGCCGAAAGATCAACTATGGGTTTAGCCCTCATCTTCTTTCACCGCACACTTCCAGCAAAGTGCCTTATATTCATTTTTACCGCCTATCAGAATTTGTTCTTTCTTTTCGACCATGCTGAAACTAATATTTGCTGGACCATAACAGTTTTCACAGACCGCGTGTAACTTTGTAACATCATGGGCTATGGCCATAAGCTTTGGCATGATCCCAAACGGTTTTCCTTCCGAATCCATGTCCAAACCGCATACGATAATTATCTTGTTCGTGCCGCTTTGTTCGCAGGCTTTGAGCAGCTGGTAGACGGCTTCACTAAAAAACTGCCCTTCATCAAAGCCGACCACTTCGTTTTCTAAAATGATCTTTTCGATGGTGATGGTATCGTTATTGCCGACGATGATTGAATCGAATTCTTTGCCGTTATGGGTCTTAACCTTTGCTGTGCGGGTGTCCAGGCCCGGTTTGACCAGCGCCACCCGGCGCCTGGCAATTGAGTGTCGTTCCAGTCTCCTGATTAGCTCGTCCGTTTTGCCGGCAAACATACCTCCGGCGATAACTTCAAGCATGGTTTCCTCCTTGATAATAAAACCGCCCTTTTCGGACGGTTTAATTTTGTTGGCCCCGGGTATCGCCACCGATTACGACCCCCGGGGCCTATATTAAATTTTTACAATTCCATTATACAACATTATAGCGGGATAGTTGTCTCAAAGTTGTCTCATTTTGAGGTTAATATTCCCTCTCTCTTCGCAAAAAGATAATCCTCGGTGGCCGTTGAGACCAATCTATTTTGACGCAGCCGTTCTCGCATTTATTAGCTAGTCCAAGACCCTGCGTTTTTAGCGGCGTCCGGCAAATTGGGCAAAGCCCTTTTCTCAGTCTCCGCTGGCGTTTTTTCTTTTGGTTATATGCGTAGCTCAAATTATTACCCTCCTCCTACAGTTCATTATACCTCCTGGCACTCAGGGCAAACGTCCTCCCATTCGCCCTGATTTTTCTGGCTTCTCCAACCTTCTTGCTTTTTGTGTTGTACTGCGTCGTAGAAATCAAAAAATGATTCTAACGTTTTCTCACCGCATATATCGCAATAAAGATAATACATACCGCCTTCTCTCTCGATACTCACAGCACCGAAACCTCCTCTCAGGGTCGTTGTTCTGTCTCCTCCAGGTGTTCTTCCTCCTCCGGAATAAGTTCAAATCCCATCACTGCCCACCAGAAGCCCAGACAAATGAA
Source organism: Bacillota bacterium (assembly GCA_012839115.1). Taxonomy (GTDB): domain Bacteria; phylum Bacillota; class UBA4882; order UBA10575; family UBA10575; genus JAAYGG01. Next base: position 656 of record DUNX01000116.1, on the reverse strand, counting down.
TAAGCAATAGCTCCTGAACCATTCTCCATAGCCAACACTTTGTAACTTCACCCCAAGATGAAAGTCAATAGAGTTCTTGACTGGTCTTTTAAGTTCGTTATAAACATTAAAAATTGGTTTTACCTTGTATTTCATCTCTCCACCTCCTCCCTAATCAATGATTATCCATGCTGCCAACCACCATAAATAATTCGGGTTTTTTGTCACATAGACCGCCACCTCTTGCGGCATTTCGGAGGGACAGGCGGAGGCGGGATGTTTGTCTTTGTCTCCATCTCCTTTGGAAATTTCATAAACGCCATCCAATGTGTATTATTGTGTTTTCCGCTTCTGTGTCCGAAGAGTGGTTCGGCTTTAATTGCATCCAGCACTTTCCTTAGTGGAATTTGTACCTCCGACCATTTAAAAATCAACGTTCCATAGTCATCTAATACCCTCATGCACTCCCAAAATCCATCATGTAGCATCTGCGGCCAATTATCTTCAAGGCATCCATATTTTAGAGCCATCCATGAAGTTTTGCCAGCCCATGTCAAATGGGGAGGGTCAAACACGACTAATTTAAACGACTTGTCCGGGAAAGGAAGATTGGTAAAATCACAAACTATATCTGGCTTAATCTCTATATAACGGTTTTTGTAATATTCATGGTACGG
>DUNX01000135.1 GCA_012839115.1 Bacillota bacterium | reverse complement strand
TACACTCTTTCTATTATTTTAATGATGAAATTCCTTCAGAAGAAGATTTTAGAAATACAATAGCTGACTACATAACTTTTGAGGTTAATATGATTACGCATGGTAGAGGTTATCTATTCGGCCTAGAAGATGATAATTCTAAATATTATACAGAACAAAAACCAGATATTCAGAGAGTTGCAGAAAAACTGGAAGGTGAAAGTGATGAGTAGACTCGGACTTGACAATGTGGAATGGAAAGAGTTTTTTATAGGTGGAGAAGAGGGACTTTTTAATATTCGTTCAACTAATAGTGGGATAGACAAAAACAAACTTCTTGAAAATACAGGAGACATCCCATATGTCACAAGGAGTAATCTTAATAATGGAATCGATATGTTTGTCGGTGAAAAGCAAGACGTTGGATTTATCATTGACAAAGGAAATGTAATAACAATTGGTTTAGATACTCAAACTGTCTTCTATCAGCCAAAGAACTTTTTTACAGGACAAAATATCCAAATTGTAGAAAACAAATTCTTAAACAAAGAAATTGCTTTATTTTTAGTACCATTATTAAAAATTCAAATGAAAAAGTTTAGCTGGGGCAGCACTGGAGCAACTCTAACTAGACTAAATAGAACTAAAATTTTACTCCCCGTTGATTCTAGTGGCAACCCTAACTGGAGGTTTATGGAGGATTATATCAGGCAGGAACAAAAAGTACAGGCACAAAATATTGTTAATTATTATAAAAAGAAAATAATTAAATATGATTTAAAAATACTTGGGTTAGAAGAAATAGAGTGGAAAAAGTTTTATGTTGGAGACCTATTCGAATTCAAGCAAAAGCCATCCAAAGGGTTAAACCACTTGAAGAAATTAGATAGAGGAGGTATAAATTATTTAGGTGCAACGAACAAAAATAACGGAGTAATTAGCTATGTGGAATCTGATGAAGAACTAAAGTATGACGGTAATTGTATAGCTTTTATTCGAAACGGAGAAGGTTCAATGGGATATTCGGTTTATAAGAAAGAGAATTTCATAGCCACTCAAGATATTTCAGTTGGATATAATGCCAATCTTGATGAATATATCGGTAAATTTATTACCACGATAGCTGATAAAGTGAGAGGAAAATATAATTTCGGATATAAAAGAAACCTTAAAAGACTAAAAAAGGAAATTTTGAGACTGCCGGCAGATGAAAATGGAAATCCTAATTGGGAATATATGAGGATGTTTATGAAGAAAGTTGAGTCCGAAAAAATCTCAAAAGTCCTTGAATACCTAATTAATACGTATATTAATTAGGTATCTCTTAAAAGTAATCAAAATATTTGAAAACGACCATTTAAGTATAATGATTACTTTCTCGACCAGCAAACAATAAACTGATGACTAAAATTACTAAAGAGGTTATGACAGAGTGGTTTACATTAGGGGGTGAAAGGTTGAGGTTAGAAGCAATTTTAATTAAACATTATCGGTCGATAGAAAAAGTGGCTCTTAAACTTCCTCAAAATAAGCCACTTGTCCTATTTGGACCGAATAACGCAGGAAAATCTAATATATTATCAGCTATAAATAGATTACTTGGTGAAAGGTATCCAACAAATATTGAGATGTTGGAAAGTGATTACTTTAAACGTAATCAAAGTGAATATCCTACCGCACAGATAACTGCTAAATTTTCTGAGCCTTTACATTATGATAGTAGAGGGAATGGACATGATGTGATAACTATAAGTTATAATTATAATGGACAGGCTAATAATAATCTTTTTCACGATGTTAATGGAAATAGGTTATATATAAAAAATGAAGAGCGTTCCGCTTGTCAATCTTACTTGATTGATGCTGAAAGAAATATCCAGAGTGCTTTTAATTATAGTAGTAGCTACTCTCTGTTAAGCAAGTTTTCAAAGAAGATACATGAAGCCTTAAGTACAGAGCATAAAGATGAATTATCAC
>DUNX01000115.1 GCA_012839115.1 Bacillota bacterium | reverse complement strand
TTTTAGGAGGTGAAATCATGCGGGTGGAAAGGATTCAGCCCGAAAATGTAAAGGCGGACGGAGCCGCCGGTGTTCAGGAAGAACAAAAAGTACTGAGACAGTTTATGAGCCCGTTAGGAGCAGCCGAACAGGAAAGGCGCGAAGCAAAAAAAGAGGAGCTTTCGCGGAAAGAACTATTAGGGCTGCTAGAGGAGAAGACCGGACAACTCAACCGGGCCATGGAGATCTTTAACAAACGCCTCCGTTTCGAGGTCCATGAAGAAACAGAAAGGATTATGGTAAAGATCCTCGAAAAGAGGACCGGCAATACTGATGAGGTGATCAGGGAGATTCCCCCGGAACGGGTCCTGGACATGCTGGCCCGTTTGGAGGAGATGATCGGTCTTTTGATCGACGAACGGATTTAGGAGGGGAGAAAAATGGCCGGAACATTTAGCATCGATGGTCTGGCCTCCGGGCTTGACACCACGCAACTGGTCAAAGAATTGACAGCCCTGGAACGACAGCCGGTTAAGCAGTTGGAGGCGAGAAAAAGCAAGCTCCAGGCGGAAAGTGCCGCCTGGCGGGAGGTTAATTCCCGCCTGTACAGCCTGCGGGAGGCCGCTCTGGATCTCCAGTCGATCTTGACTTTCCGGGGGCGAAGCGTTACGGTGACCGGGGAGAATATTTTGACCGCTTCCGCAGGCGCCGGGACGCAGAAGGGTGTTTATAACATCAAGGTTTTGCATTTGGCCCAGGCGCACAGTATCGGTTCGGATCCGCAAACTACGGCCGGCGATCCCTTGGGGCTGGCCGGAACCATCCGGGTTAATGGTGAAGCAATCACGGTTACCGCCGAGGATACCCTGGAGAGCATAGCCCGGAAGATCAATGTCCAAGCGGATGCGGGGGTGAACGCCGCCGTGGTGCGCGTGGGTGAGGAGGACTACCGGCTTGTCCTGACCGGCAAGGAAACAGGCGCAGCCAACAGGATAATCCTGGAGGATGACGGAGGCGTCCTGGCCGGACTGGGTTTTCTTGACGACATGGGGGAGGTTAAAAACCAACTGCAGGCAGCCGGGGATGCGTTGTTGGAAGTTAACGGGCTGGAGGTTTCCCGTTCCACCAATATCATTGACGATTTGATTACCGACGTGACTCTGGAATTAGAAAAGGAAGGGGCCGTCACCCTTACTTTGGATGTGGATAAAGAAAAAGTGGTAAAGGCCGTCGAGAAGTTTGTGAACGAGTATAACGGCGTCATAGATCTGATCCGGATGAACCTGGCTTATGATACCACTACTAAAGAAGCGGGCACCCTCTTTGGCGACTCCGCATTGATCCAAATCCAATCGCAGTTGCGGGGGTTCCTCAGCCGGGTTGTGGAAGGGGTGGACCCGGCAGTAAACCAACTGGGGTTGGTCGGGATCCAAACCGCCTCCGGGGTGGAAGGGGCGAAAACCGGGCGTTTGGAGTTTGACGCGGATAAATTCCGTGAAAAATTGGAGACCCACTTTACCGAGGTGGCCAAGGTTTTTGGCGCGGAGACCGTTCCGGAAGGCGAGGGGATCTTTGCCGCTTTGAGCAAAACTCTTTTTGACTGGACCGGTTCAACCGGGCTCGTAAAGGCTAAAACCGATTCACTGGGAGCACGTATTGACGATGTGGATGAACGAATTGAACTCCTGGAGCAGCGCTTGGAGCAAAGAGAAGCCTATTATATGCAGAAGTTCCGCGCCCTTGAAGTAATGTTGGCCCAGCTCCAGACCCAATCGACTTGGCTTTCGGCGCAGATTTCTTCACTCAACTCGCAGTGGGGGTTTAAGAAGTAGCTAAGGAGGGAACGCCGATGTTTAACGGGGATAACCCTTATGAACGTTACCGGCAAACCCAGATCCAGACCGCCAGCCCGCTGGATCTTATCATTATGATGTACGACGGGGCGATCCGCTTCATCAATCAGGCGAAAAAAGCCTTGGCGGAGAAGGATTTTATCCTGGCGAATAAAGCCTTGCAAAGTGCCCAAGATATTATTAATGAATTGAACATCAGCCTCAACCCGGAGGCCGGTGAGATCGCCATAAATTTGCGTAATTTATATGCATTTATTAATCAGCGGTTAATCGAGGCCAACGTAAAGAAAGACGGGGAAATTCTGGACGGGGTTTTACAACTCTTAACCACACTGAGAAGTTCCTGGACAGGGTTGCAGGCGGCGAAAAAACCGGCGGCGGTGCAGAAATGAGCGGTAAAGAGGATGTACTTGCCTACTATCAAGAGTTGGAAAAGTGCTATGACCGGTTGGCGCAGGTGTTGGCTGCCGGGGAAGCTGCGGACCCCGGTGCGATCGAAGAATTGGCGGCCGAAAGCGAACGCATAATCGCGGCGCTGGCCGGCATGGCGCCACCAGAGGGGGAGCCGGGGGAGATTATAGCCCGGCTTACTCTATTGCAGGAAAAAGCCGGCAGTCTCTTAACCCAGTTGCAGGGAGAACTGGAAAAAACGGCAGAAGCTCGTTCCCTGGTGAAAAAAGGACGGCAGGCGGTTTCGGCCTATTATTCCGCCCCGCAAAAAACCAGGTATAAAGAGGGGAAATTTATCGACCGGAAAAAATAATCTTTGTTCTGCTTGCATATTTTTTATTTTGCGTTATAATAAGAGTGTCCTTGCGGTGATGCCGGGGAAAGAATTCACCGACAGCCGTCTGCGACAAAAAAATCCTTGGAAGGGGAATCAAATTTTTATGTCTTATGAGGACAAGACGTTAGTCTGTAAGGAATGCGGCGCTGAGTTCATTTTTACCGCAGGTGAACAAGAGTTCTATGCGGAAAAGGGTTTTGCCAATGAACCTGCGCGGTGCCGGGAATGCCGGAGACAGCGGAAGCAAAGGGGACGGGTAATGTCGGAAGTGGTCTGTGCCAACTGCGGTGTCACCACACAAGTTCCGTTTACGCCTTCCCAGGACAGGCCGGTATACTGTAAAGCTTGCTACGATATGATCAAAGCAGGTTGAAGACGGGAAGGCGGTGAATATTTTGGAAGCAGCAACAATGCAAGGCAAGGTTAAATGGTTTAATGCGGAAAAAGGTTACGGGTTTATTGAATATGAAGGCGGGAAAGATGTATTCGTGCATTTTTCCGCCATTGAGATGGAAGGCTTTAAGACTCTGAAAGAGGGTCAAGTGGTTAGCTTTGAGATAGTTGAAGGGGAACGTGGCCCTCAAGCCGCTAATGTTGTTGTTGTTGAAGAATAAATCTCAACAATAATAAATAAAAGACCTCCTTTTGCGTAAAGGAGGTTTTATTTTTTGGGAAAGGATTTTCTGGTATTTAGGGGAATAGATCTAATAAGGCATTAAATAGATCTAGTAAGGCATTTAAGGCATTAAACAGAAGGAAGGAGTTGTGAGTAATGGAGATCAGGATCCAAGGAAAAAATTTGGAAGTCACAAAGGCCTTGCAAGATTATGCCAGGAAAAAGGCGGCAAAGATTAGCAAGTTTTTTGAGCAGGAGCCGTTGGAAATCCAGGTGACAATGAGCGTAGAACGGGAAAGGCATATCGTTGATATCACTGTTTCTGTTAACGGGCTTTTACTGCGGGGGGAAGAAAAAACCGGTGACATGTACGCTTCCATTGACGGAGCGGTGAATAAAATCGAGCGGCAGGTTCATAAGTACAAGACCAGAATCAACCGGCGCCTGCGCGAAGAAAACCGGGTGGTTCTGACTTCCCCGGAAGAAACGGAAGAAGCTCCTGAACCAAAGATTGTCCGGACCAAACGCTTTGCCATCAAACCAATGTCTGTTACTGAAGCGGTGATGCAGATGGATCTCCTTGGGCACGACTTTTTCGTATTCTTCAATGCCGAGAGTGAAGAGGTTAATGTGGTTTACAAACGGCGCAGTGGGGACTACGGTCTGATTGAGCCGGAGTTTTGAGCCGGATTTTTGCTGTGTACGAAAAGGCCGCGGCTTTCTATAGTTGCGGCCTCTATTTATTCCCCTTCTGCCTGCATTAATGTTATTTTCCGTAACTTTGACAGATTTTTATAAAAACAAAGGAGGCGAAAAGGGAAAAATGTCGAATTAAAACAGAAAGAAATAACTGGTTTCTTTTCTAAATTTTTAAAAACATTCTTTTTTTTCTGACAAGGCAAACCAACGGTGTGTGGTGAGGGATTATGCTTAAGGTTGGCGACATCATGACTCCGGATCCGCAGGTGGTGGGGCCGGAACAGACGGTGGCAGAGGCGAGCCGGTTGATGGAAGAGAGAAGGATCGGGAGCCTGCCGGTGGTGGAAAAGGGAGACCTGGTGGGTATTATTACCTCACGGGACCTGCGCCTCTCGCCTCCGGAACGTCTGGTGGCCGACGTGATGACAAAAGAAGTGATTACGGTTTATCCTGAGACCGCACTGGAGCAGGCCCAACAGATGTTGGAAAAACACGAAATTGAGCGCCTGGTGGTGGTGGATAAAGCCGGGCGGGTAGTCGGGATTATTACCGAAACCGTTCTTTACGGTGAGTTTTGGCGGTATTGGGATACCTTGACCCGCCTTCCCAAAGTCGCTATTCTTCAGAAAAAAGGGGAGGAACTGATCCGGAAGGGACAGGAGATTTCCTTAATTTTTTTGGATTTAAATGAGTTTGGCCGTATTGATAAGGAGTACGGCCATGTTTTTGGCGACCGTATTCTCCAGGAAGTAGCGGCGTTTTTTTACGGCCGGATTGATCCTGCCCAGGACTTCCTTTGCCGTTATGGCGGTGATGAGTTTGCGGTGGTCAGCACCAGAAATCTCCGGGGAGCCATCGCCTTGGCTGAGCAAATGGTCTGTTCATTACAGGAAAACCAATGGCCCGCCGGGGTACTGGTTAGTTGTACAGCGGGCATCGCCGGCGGACGGCGGGGAAAGAGCCGGCCGGAACGTCCCGACCTTGTCGTCTCCAATTTGCTTAACTTGGCCAGCCTGGCTTCAACCCGCGCAAAAAAAAGTGAAAGTCCAATCTCAGTGGCCAGCCGGGTGGAGTGCGAAGCGGCATATGGCATAGCATATAAATGACGCTGTCCCCCGCTAAAAGTAGTCATTCATGTACAGGTCACCTTTGGGGAAAAGCCGGAGAAAGAAAGAAACCAGCTTGTCGTCGCCGGTCAGAAGGCGTCTTTTTACTGCCTCCTCCGGGCCGGCCGTCCCGGAAAGAAGACGGGCCAACCCGCCGGTGGTGCAAGTCAAATCAACATCCATGCCTGGGACGGGGGTGGCGGATATTTTCCCATCGCCATTTGCCGTCACTAGAAAAACCCCGTCATTTTCGGGAAGAAGGGGATCTTCCACCCGCAGGCGCCAGGCGCCTGTCAGACCCGGCGGGTAAAGAGGAAACTCCAGCGCGGCTTTGAGATCGGTGATCCGTCCCAAGAAAACCGGTTTCACCTCCGGATCCGGTAAAGGAAAAGGCAGGGCCGCATCCGGCGCGCTCCAAACCAGAGGTTTGTTATTTACCGCCGCTAAATACTGCAATAGCCGGCGGCCGGCCGCCGGCGTCAGGTACGCTGCTTCCCGCAGGAGATTCTCTTTGGCGCCGGGATAAAAGAGGGCGTAGGCTGTCGGTCCGGAGCCGGTTTCTTTGTGGAGCCAGATCTCCCCCCCGTCGAGGAAGTGGTCAAAAAGCAGGCCCTCCCAGTCCTCTTCTGTCCGCAACAAGCAACCGTCAAGAGAAGAACTCCAACCCCGGTAGATCCGGTCCAAAACGGCCGGGTCCGGCGTGGTCTCCTTTTCGGTAATAGCGGGTTCCAGCGCAGTCTCCTTTCCCGTAACCGCCAGTTCCAGTGTGGTCTCCTTCCCGGCGGCAACCGCCGGTTCCGGTGAACTCTCCTTTCCGGCTCTTTCTGTTTTTCCCGGGGTGCCGGAACTCTCTTTTTCCGGGAAGATCGCTGCCGGCGACAGGCGGTAGATCCGGTGCTGCCCACAGATACCCCAGCCCAGACGGGTATAGAAAGACATCGCAAAGGGCATTAAGAACGTAAAAAAGACCCCTTTTTTCCTTAGGGATCTCAAGGTGAAGGTCAGAAGCTCTTTGGCCAGTCCTTGCCGGCGGTATTCTTCCCTTGTGGCCAGGCCGATCAGGTAGGCGGAGGGAAAAGTCCGGCCGCGCAGCCTGACCCGGTACGGCGCCAGGTGCAGGTTGCAGAGGAGCAGGGAACCGGAGAAGATCCCTATTCCTTCTTCAGGGCGGAACCGCCGGCGAAAATACCAGTCAATAAAGGCCGGTTTGTCGTTAAAGGACTCTTCCCAGATCTCTCTGGCCTGGCGCATATCCTGTTCTTGCAAACGCCGGGTGATCAAATGGACTCCTCCTGTTTGGCAAGGACGGTATATTTTTTTATCATCCGCACGGGATGGTAGCGTTTTTTCGCCTGGCGCAGGCCGGGCAGGCCCATATCATTCTCCCGGTTGACATAGAGCGTATCTTTCCAGGCATTGGCCAGGAAAAGCTGGTTTATTGCCGGGTAGATCCCGGAGATTTCCGGGTTGGCTTTTTCAAAGTGAATTAAGGCGATGGGCGCTTGTGTCTCTTTATTCAAAAGACTGCCGATGGAAAACGCCTCAAACCTCCCTTCCACGAGCAAGGCCCCGCCTTTGAGGCCCAGTGGTTCCATGTTTTTCAAGGCCTCCTTCAGGGCCTGCCTCTCCTCTTCCGGGGAGAGCAGGTCTTTTTTTGGTTCCGCCCAGCGGTCAAAAAGGTCGAGACAGGCGCTGATCTCTGCCGGCTCTAGCGGCGGAAGCAAAGGAGTGTATTCGTACCTGTATTGTTTTTGAAACTTGTTGATCTGATTCCTTTTTTGCTGGTATTTGCGGCCTTTCAGTTCCAACAAATCTCTGGTGTTGTACAAATAATCCCAATTACCGTGGTCAGGGATGATTTTGTAACGGCCGGAAGCCTCTTCCAGCAGCAGACAAGCGATTTCCTCCGGTACGGTCATCATTTTGAAGGGATGCCCGCAGGAGCGGGAATAGGCGGCCAATTTATCACAGAGTGTGACAAATTCTTCCCGGGGGCCGCCGGCCGGGGTCATAAAAAAGACATTCCCCTTGTAATTACAGTAAGGAATGAAGAAACCGTTATCAACGGCGTACCGGAGTTGGTGCGCGTGACGCCAGATAAAAAGATTGACAAAGGAAAAGTCCGAGCTTTCCAGGTACATGTTGCGGGTTAAACGGTTATAAAGGGTTAAAGCATCCAGGGTCAGCGGTTGAAAGGTGAACTGCGATTGCAAGGTAAAGATTATTAATCCTCCTTAGATCATGGGCGGATGGGCAGAGAAAAACCGTATGATTTAGATCAAACGGTTCCTTCACCAATGATTTGTAATATATCGCTAGACTTATTATATCCCGGGAGTCCATTTTCGGCAAGGGCAAGTTGGCAAAGGTATCTTCCGTGTCTTTTTTCCGGCGGGCAGGGCTTCACCCTTTGGGTCTGGTCACCAAGGCCATGAGGAAAGAAAAGATGATCGCCGCGGTAATTCCGGTACTGGTTAACTCGAACATACCCGTTAAAACCCCCAAGACGCCTGTTTTTTCCGCCTCGGCGATCGCTCCCTTGGCCAGGGAATTGCCAAAACTAATAATCGGCATGGTTGCTCCTCCGCCGGCCAGTTTAATCAAGGGGTCATAAAGGCCCAAACCGCCGAGGATTCCGCCGAGTACTGTCAAACCGGTCAGGAGATGTCCCAGGGTGAGTTTGGTCAGGTCCAAAATCAGTTGGCAGAGAAAGCAGATCCCCCCGCCGACCAGAAAGGCAAAGAGATAGATTCGCCAGTTCATATCGGTTCTTCCTCCAATCAGGCCTCAATTCTTACGGCATGGGCGATGCAGGGGATATTTTCGCCCTGCAGGAAAGAGGTGGGGCTATGGAGCGCGCCAGTGGCAACCAGAAGCACCCGGGATAGTTCGCCCTTTTGAAACCGGCGGTAGAGGCGGCCAAAAGTAACAAGGCCCGCAGCCGCGCAACCGCTGGCCCCGGCATGGACGTCCTGTTTCTCCCGGTCATAGATGAACAGCCCGCAGTCGGAGAAGTTTTCACCGAGATGGATATTTTTTTCGGTCAATTCATCACGGCAGAGTTTAAAGCCGATCTCACCCAGGTCGCCAGTGAGAATCAGGTCGAAGGAGTCGGGATCCCAACCGGTGTCCTGAAAATGACAGGCGATGGTTTCAGCCGCCGCCGGGGCCATCGCCGCTCCTAAGTTCAGCGGGTCTTTACAGCCCATGTCCACAACCTTGCCGACGGTCGCGGCGGTAATCCGCGGCCCTTGGCCTGTGTAGCCCAGGAGGGCGGCGGCGGCCCCTGTTACTGTCCATTGCTGGTAAGGCCGGCGTTGTCCCCCGTATTCCGTGGGGTAGCGGTATTGCCGTTCCGCGGTGGCGTTATGACTGGAGGTTGCGACTAAAATCGCACCGGCAAAACCGCCGTCCAGGATCATGGAGGCCAAGGTCAGACTCTCGGCCACAGTGGAGCAGGCGCCGTAAATACCCAGATAAGGAATGGCGAGCGTGGCCGCGGTGAAGCTTGAGGAGATGATTTGGTTCAAGAGATCGCCGGCCAGAAAAAGGTCAACTTCCGCACTGCCACGGCCGGCATGGTCCAGCGCCAGGCGGCACGCCTGGACCAGCATGGAACGTTCGGCCTGTTCAAAGCTGTTCTCTCCGTTGTGCAGATCACCCAGGAGAACATCGATCTCTTCCGCCAGGGGCCCCCGGCCTTCAAAGGGACCTGCCACCGTACCGGTGGCGATAATTGTCGGGGGGTTCGCAAACTGAAAGGTCTGTTTCCCGGTTTTTTTCCCCATCCTTCCTACCCTCCCGGGAATATGGCGTGGATCAGTCCGACAATAAAGGCGGTAACCACACCGAAGGTAATGACGGAACCGGCCAGGGAAAAGAGTTTGGCGCCGACACCCAGGATCAGGCCTTCTTCCCGGAATTCCAGGGCTGCGGAGACCATGGAATTGGCAAAACCGGTTACCGGAACGGCAACACCGGCCCCGGCAAACCTGGCGATCCGGTCAAAAAGGCCGAGGGCGGTCAGGAGGGCGCCGAAGAAGATCATGGTTGCCACCGCCGGGTTGGCCGCTTTTTCCGGGGGAAGACCCATTACCGCTCCAAAAAAATCGGTCAATGCTTGTCCCAGCAGGCAGATAGTTCCCCCGGAGAGGAAGGCAAATACAGCGTTGTGCAGTGCTTTTGGTTTCGGTTCGTATTTTTTGACCTTTTTTTGGTAGGCCGCCTGTTTCGGGGTGGTTTTTTTTGCGGGCATCTTATCACCTCACTTAGATCAGCTTTTCCGTACAGGATAAATTTATAATTGATAAAAAAATGGTTAACAGGGAGATATTTACTCCTTCGTAATCATGCCTTTTTCTATTTGTTACCGGGTTGCTCTATTATATAGTTGAAACCAGATGGAAGGAGGAGAAAAAATGAAAAGATGTCCCGATTGCCGGCAGATCGTCCAAAGCTGGCAAAGTTACTGCCCGCAATGCAGTGCGGATCTGTTGAAACGGCGGGAGATGAAACCCAACCGCCGGAAGAAGAGATTGCTCAGTTTCTGAGCAATCTCTTCTTTTTTGTTCCGTATGGGCATGGCCCGGCGGCAAAACTCTGCTTATTCGTACACGCGACACGGTACCGCATGCGCGATACGAATATATGTGGTATGTGCATATAACATATGCGGTGTGTGCATATGAGCGATGTATACATCTTTGCGACGGCAAATCAAGGTACTTATGGGATGAAATTACTAGCACAACCACTTGACGGTCTCCCCGCCAAGATATAGGATGAAAGTGAAAATATACTTTCCTGTTTATAAATTTTAAAGGGGGCGCGCGCGATGGGAAAAACTTGGGAGCGTTTTGTGGCGTGGATGGGAGGTTCGCGGCGGGCAAAACCGGTTTTTATCCTCTGTGGTCTCCTGGTGGCGGCCTTATTTGTCTTCTCTGCAATCATCTTGCTTGGTTCCATGACCGGTCAAAACAGGCAATTTGCAACAAGAGACAGTGCGGGTCCGGAATGGGCTACGACAGCCTTTTCTACTGCCCTCAAAGAGTCGGCTGCAGTTCAGCCCGGGGAAAGGCGGGCGGATTTAGCGGGAACCGGTGACGGGCCGGGAGAAAGGAAGATCATCTATAATGCCAATTTGACCCTGGAAACCGGGGAACCCGATGATGTCCACGATTTTGTTACAGAATATTTGAAAGAACAGAAAGGATATGTTGCCTCGGCCCGCCGGTGGATGGACGGGGATGAGCGGTTGTATATCCATATGCGGCTGCGCCTACCCGCCCCGGCCCTGGAAACGGTCATTGCGGCCATTGGCGGTTTGGGAAAGGTTGTTGAAAAGTCCCTGACCGGCAGTGATGTAACAGAAGAGTATTATGATCTGGAAGCCAGGTTGAAAAATAAAAAACGGCAAGAAGAAAGGTATTTGGAGATTTTGCAGGCGGCAAAGACCGTGGACGAGGTTTTAAAGGTCGAAAGGGAACTGGAAAGAATCCGGGGGGAAATTGAAAGCATGGAGGGGCGGTTCCGGTACCTGCAGGACCAAACGGAACTGGCAACCTTGAATCTGCTTTGCCGGGAACCGTCCCGGTTGGGTAGGGGAATCCTCCGTCCCGGAGAGTTGTTTCAGGAGATCGCCGGGGTCTTTCTGAAGAGCCTGCGCCTGCTTATTCTAATAGTAACCGGGGTCTTGCCGTGGCTGGTCATCGCCGGCCTGGTGTTTTTCGCGGTTTTTGCCGGGCGAAAGCGACGGCGCGGGCGCGAATAACAGGGAGGTATGCACCGCCGGCCGGCGCCGGCGGCGGGAGAAGAGAAGGTACACACGCGCCCAAAGCGCGTTGGCGCTTTGCGCGCGATGAATGCAAGAACCGGCGACGGGCAGGAGATAATAGGCGTGAAAGGGGTTATCTTCTGCCTTGGGTGCTGCTGGACGAAGCGATGAAAAAAAACGCCGTTTCCCGCGGGTGCGGGCGCGTCTCCTTCTCAACCGGCTACGGTGGTTGTTGGTCCTGTTTTTCTTGGCCGGATTGAGCCTTATCGTCTTTCTCATTTACAACCCCTGGGTGGGGGAGACCGATATCCATCTGCTCTTGGCGGAGAACCGCCGGGCTTCGGTTCTTTATGACCGGAACGGGGAAACAATCACCACCCTCAGCCCCGCCCGGGTCATCTGGCTTCCCTTGGAAAAGATCCCGTTTCTTTTCCGGAAGGCCGTCATTATCTTGGAAGATCAGCGTTTTTATGAACACCGCGGGTTTGATTTGCAGGGTATTACGCGCGCCTTCTACCAGAACCTGCGCAGGGGCCGGCAGGTGCAGGGTGGAAGTACGATCACCCAGCAACTGGCGAAAAACCTCCTTTTGTCCCAGGAAAAAACGGTCCGGCGCAAACTGGCGGAGATCAGTTATGCGGTTCAGATTGAACGGGAGTACACAAAGGACGAGATTTTGGAGTTCTACTTGAACGATATCTATTTTGGCCACGGCGTCTACGGGGTTGAAGCCGCGGCCCGTTTTTATTTTGGCCGGGGTATAGACCAGCTCGGTACGGCGGAAGTAGCCTTGTTGGCCGGGCTGATCCGGGGCCCGGAATACTATTCCCCCCTCCGCAACGGGGAAAGGGCAAAAGACCGGAGGAACCTGGTTCTTACCCGCCTGCAAGAAGCAGGTGTCTTGACCTCTAAAGAACTGGAGGAACTGAAAGAGACGCCCCTGGGGGTCAAGGCGGTACCGGAGAGAATGACCCGCGGCGGGTATTTTGCCGATTATATCCAGGAGGTTTTGGCCGGCGAATACGGATGGTCGACCCGGTATATTCGCGGTGGAGGCTTGCGGATCCATAGTACAATTGATCTTTTTATCCAAAAGGCGGCCGAGGAGATCATATCCCTGCTGCCCAGTGACGCAAAAGGAGGGCCCCAGGGGGCGCTGGTGGCCTTGGACCCCAAAACCGGTGAAATCCTGGCCATGGCCGGCGGGCGGGATTACCGCTATTCCCAATTTAACCGGGCAACTCAAGCCCGGCGGCAAATTGGTTCCGCTGTGAAGCCCCTGGTTTTTGCGGCAGCGGTGGAGGAAGAGGGTTATGACCGGAATACCCGGGTGATCGACGAACCGGTGGTTTATATGGTTAACGGCCAGGAGTGGCAGCCGCAAAATTATGACCAGCGTTACCGGGGAGTAATCCCTCTTTGGCAAGCCCTGGCTGAATCCGTGAACACGGTTCCGGTACGCCTCGTCCACGAAATGGGCGTTGACCGCGTATTTGCCTTTCTCGGCCGGATGGGACTGCCGTTGGTCGGCGAAGGCCGGAGGAACGACCGGGCTTTATCGCCTTTGGCTTTAGGTGGCTTGACGCAAGGAGTTACCCCTCTGGAATTGGCAACGGCCTATACGCCGCTGGCCGGCGGTGGGATCCGGTCGGAGCCCACCGCTGTTTTGCGGGTGGAAGACAGCAGTGGCCGGGAACTCCGGCGGGGGCGCCTCCGCCGGCAACAGGTCCTTCAGCCGCGTACCGCCGCAGTGGTTACCTGGATGATGCGGGAGGTAATCGCCGGCGGGACCGGTGTGCAGGCGGATCCGGGGCGACCGGCTGCTGGCAAAACCGGTACTTCCAGCGAGAATACAGATGCCTGGTTTGTTGGTTATACCCCCGACTTACTGGCGGTTTTGTGGATCGGGAATGATGACCGCTCCCCGCTTCAAGTCGGCGACCAGGTGCTCGGTAGCGCAACAGCCGCCGGGTATTGGGGAGAATTTGTGCGGCGGGCCTTGGTTCGCAGACCGGTGCAGGAGTTCCCCCCGCCTTGAGTAAGACAGGGGACTACAAAATTTACGGGAAGTTTTCTTTTTGGCAACATGGTTCGCCCCCCCTTTAGCAGGGGGGGTTTTTGTTGGCGGGAAGAGGGAGTGGAAAAACGGCATAGGCCGGGAAAAGCAGGCATAATTTTGAACGGGGGGAGATTTGGTACCCCGGAAGGATTTTCTTCCCTTTATTCTTGACCGGCGACGCCTGGCGGGTTCTTGATCTTTGTGGAAACGAAACTTAAAATTGTGACGGCTTGTATATTTCTTGCGCGTCTACGCGTACTGGAGAAAGGAGTATTAAATTCATGGGTTGGCGATTGTTGTTGGTGATATTTTTTGCCCTGGGCGGGCTTTTTCTTTGCTCCCAGCCTTTATTAGCTCCCGAACCACCGCAGCCAACAGGAAAACAGGAAAACGATTTGCTTTTTCAGATCGAATTATTTATCCGCCATTATCAGCCTGCGCTTTCCCAAGCGGATCTGGATGAGATTATCTTGGGGATCCTGGAAGCAAGTGAACGTCATAAGATCGACCCGCGGTTGATTACCTCGCTGATTGCTGCAGAAAGCGGGTTTCGCAAAACAGCCGTTTCCCGGAAGGGCGCCCGTGGTCTTACGCAGGTAATGCCGGATAAAATCAACGGGTTTGACTGGCGTGAAGCTCGTCCCAACATCGACTGCGGCACGGCATATCTCCGGAAGATGCTGGACCGGTTCAATTCGGTGCCGTTGGCCCTGGCCGCTTATAATGCCGGCCCTACCCGGATCGCAAAAAATGAAGAATGGCCACGGGAGACCAGGTTTTATGTTTCACAGGTACTTACCAATTATGAAAACCTCTTGAAAAAATAAAAGAAGATCCCAGGTTGATTTCTTCCGGAAGATTGACGATTATAAGGAGGAGATTCAGGGAGGAAAAAGAATAGTTTATAGGTAACTATACGGACGTAGTAGCGCCACCGGCATTTTCCCCTAAAAACAGGGCAGTTTCTTCTCTTATGAGATAAGAGAGTAAAAAATATAAGGGATGGTAAAAAAAATGAGATCACTCCATAGGGGCTGGTTTTTATTCCTCCTTTTGTTCCCGTTTCTTTTTACAGAAACAGCAGGCGAGACGGCGCCCAATTTTTTCCCGCTGGCGGAGATTAAGCCCGGGATGAAAGCCGGGTGTCATACGGTATTAAGAGGGGATAAGATCGAATCTTTTCCCGTGGAGATTGTTGGGGTGGTCGAGGGGAGCGGCCCGGTACGCCATTTTATTTTAATCAAATTTACAGGAGACAGGCCGGGCATTTCTGCGGGAATGAGCGGTAGTCCGGTCTTTATTGAGAACCGGCTGGCCGGAGCGGTCGGTTACGGTTTTACCAATGCCGATCCCCGTTACGGTTTGGTGACTCCCATCGAAGACATGTTGAAGCTTTGGGATAAACCGGTAAACCTGGGCCGGGAGGTTTATTATTTTCAACGCGGCGGTCTGGATGGGTTTACAGGAGTGGCCTTTGGGGAGAAAAACACCGGCGATCTATTTTTGCAGGCCCGGCCGGTGGCTACTCCCCTTTTGCTTTCCGATCCAAACCCGCGGGCTTTTCGTTTGCTTTCAGCCTCCTTACCGGAGGACCTGGTTTTTCCGGTAGCCGCCGGTTCGCAGGCGCGGGCGAAGAGAAAAAACGAAGAGGAACGGAATTTTCTTCCCGGCGGCTCTTTTTCTGTGCTATTGGCCGACGGTGATTACCAGGTGGCGGCCTTGGGCACTATTACTTGGATTGAAAACCGGCGTTTCCTTGCCTTCGGGCATCCGTTTTTGAACCGGGGTGTTGTGGAGTATGGGGCGGGAGGGGCCTATATCCATGATGTGATCAACAGTAACATCATGTCATTTAAGCTGGGAACCGCACTTCCCGTCCGGGCCCGGGTGACCAGGGACCGGGGCGCCGGCGTTGCGGGTGAACTGGGGACGATACCGCAAACAGTTAAAGTGTCAACACGGGTTTTGGATAAGGAAACCGGCAGGGAAGGGGAGTACAGTTTTCAGGCCATCCGTGATGAGCAGCTTTTACCCGGGTTGGCATTGGCAGGGGTTTTGAGTTTTATCGACCGGACTTTGGACAGAATCGGACCCGGTACGGCGACGATCCGTTTTAAAGTGACCGGTGAAAATCTCCCCGCTATCGAACGGGAGAACATTTATTACGGTGAAGATATAGCCGTTGCGGCAATTAGTGAAATCGGCAGGTTTCTCCAGTTGCTGACGGATAATGAATTTCTACAAGTAAAGATCGATGAGATCGCGGTGGGTATTGAAATTACCGCGGAGCGTTTGCGTGCCAGGTTAACCAGGCTTGATCTACCCAAGAAAGAGTTTTACCCCGGAGAGGAGTTGACTGTGACCGGGGTGATTCTTCCCTTCCGCGGGGAAGAAGTGGATGTCCCGTTGGAAGTAAAGATCCCGGAGGATTTCTCCCCCGGGGAATGGATCCTTTCCGCCCACGGCAGCAGTTACAAAATAACTGTGGGCGAGGAAGAGGAAGAAGCCGGGGAGATACCGGAGGTGGGTACTGAAGAAGGGCTGGAGGATTTGGAATCCGTTACTTCGCTGGAGGAATTGGTGAAGAAGTTCCTTACCCGCCCGGCCAATAATGAGCTGGTAGTGGAGGCTTATCCGCTCTATCCACCGGAAGAGCCCGGTGATGATTACGCCGAATCTTCTTCCGGTAAGAAATGGACGGTCCCCACCAACTATTATTTGGTTGGGGAAAAACAGGTAATTGTCAAGGTCATTGCCGAGGAAGCCACGGAGAACGAGGAAAATGGGGAAGAAAATACCGGGGTTTCCGGAACAAAGTCTGCACCTTAACGTTGAATTACCTAGGGTATGCACCGGGGAGGGATGGGGGTGGCCCCTGTAAAAAGGTTCTTGATCTTTCTTCTCTGCGCAGGCCTGCTTATAGGCGGGGTGTTTTTTTTCCTCTTCAGTCCGCGTGCTAATTCTGTTTATAACAAAACATTGATGACCCTGACGGAAAAAATAGAAGAAGCATTAGAAGAACACTGGCTGATTCAGGTTGACATCGAAGGGCTGCGTTTTTCTTTTTTTCGCCCGGAATTGGTGGGGGTAAAGGTCTATACCCTGGATGGCCAACCGTTGCTTACTGCGGAACGGGTGCGGATCCGCTGTAACTGGTTTGCTCTTCTTTTTGGGCAAAAAACCAGTGAGGCCCTGCGTGGTGTGGAATTGGACGGGCCTGTTTTGTGGCTGGACGCTACGGAACGGGGCGGCCTCAATTTTCCCAAAATCAGGAAGAAAAAAGAACCCGTGAACATGCCGCGGATCGTAGTAGGAATAAGCGGCGGTGATCTTAAGGTAAGGACGGGGAGAGACCCGGTTATATCCAGGCAATGGCCGTGGGGGGATTTCACCAGTATCCACGGGCGGGTGGACCTGAGGGCATATCCACAGGTCACCGCGGCCGGGCGGTTTTCCAGTGTTCTTGACTCCCAGGCCCGGGGCAGGTTGTTTTTTGAGCATTGCTACCAAGACAAGCACGGCTACTATGAAATAAGTTCCAGCAATTCCTCGGCTGCGTTATGGGCGGGCTTGGTCAACACCCGCTTTCAGTTCTTACCGGAACTTTCTTTGGTTGAAGGGATGGCCGATTTTTCCCTGCGCCTGCTTTGGCAAAAGCAAAAGGGCACGACTTTGGATTATGCCCGGGTAAAAACGGCTGGAGTGACTGCGGAGTATGCCGGAATTCCGGAACCGTTGGAAGGGATAGAAGCAGAATTTATTGTTTCTCCGGAAGAGATTGATGTTAAGAAGTTTAGCGGGTATTACCGCGGAGGGAGCCTGGCGTTTTCCGGCCGGATCCAGCCGGAAGAGACATTCTATGTGGACCTGCAGTTGTCTGCGGAGGATTTTCCCTTGGCGGAATGGACAAGCCTCTGGCCGTTTTTGCGCGACTTGGAACCGGCGGGGAAAGCCGGAGTGAACCTGCAGATCCGGGGGGCCTTATCCAGTCCCGAAGTAAAAGGAGAGATCCGTCTGGCCGGCGCCGGGTTACGGATCCCGGGAACCGGATGGCGTATTAATGATCTGTGGCTGGCCGGAGACTACTGCCTTGATGACGACGGGTTTACCGTTGACCGCTTGGAATTTAACGCTTTTGGCGGCAGATTCCTGGTGACGGGAGAACTGTGCGGCCTGGCAGAAGAACCAGTTGTTGACCTGGAGATCACAGGCAAGGGAATAAACCTGGCGGATCTTCCCCTCGCGGAATTCTTTCCCGGAAGCGATTTACAACAAAAAATACCCGCCCTTGCCGGACGGGGGGATTTTCAAGCCGATTTTTTCGGGCCTTTATCCCGCCTGCAGAGTAAGGGCCGGCTGGAGGTTACCGGCGGCGCCATCGCAGAATGGGAATACCGGACTCTGGCAGGAAAATACTCCTGGGACGGTACCCGGTTCACCGCCGGACTGACCCTGGAGGAAACCACGGGCGGCCGGGGTGTTCTCACCGGCTGGTGGGAGCCGGAGGGCGGCCGCTATTATGGGGAGGCGGTCTGTCGCAGTCTGGAGTTCTGCCCGGAATGGCTGGGTCCGGCGGCGGCCCAGATCGCCGGTTTGTCAGGAAAACTATCCGGTACATTCCTTTTTGAACACGTACGCGAAGAAGCCGGACCTACAGGCGCCGGATGGCTGGAGCTACATGGCCTCTGTCATGAAGGGGTTTCACACCCCGGCCGGTTATTGTTGCGGGCGGAGATGGAAGGCAGCCGGTTGCGGATCGCCGACTCTTATTTCCTGACCGGCGGTGGCCGGTTGGCGATTGACGGAGAAGTATCCTGGGAAGATGGCTTGGCCTATGAGATAAGGGCGGAAGGGAATGATTTTTTCTGCGACGATCTGGTCTCTTTGTTGTCGCTGACCGGTCGCCCGGTGCAGGAGTACCCCGCGCTCAAAGGCATGGCTGATTTGGCGTTCACAGCCCGCGGCGGCCCCCGGCCTGTGGTTAACGGTTATCTTCTTGCCGGGGATTTGCTCGTCGGGAACTTCCCGGTCGACCGTGGGGAGATCTACTTTTCCTGGAAAGACGGGAAAATCCACCTGAGCGATGCCAGACTGCAGAAGGGCCGGGAAGAACTGGTGGTTAGCGGGGTCATTGGCAATGAAGGCCTTGACCTTGCGGTCACAGCCGATGGCTTTTCCTTGTCCGCTTTAGAGATTCCCGGCTATAATCAGGAACTCACCGGCTTTTTAAAACTGGATGCCAAAATAAAGGGTGCTTTTGCTTCACCGGTGATCTCCGGTAAGGTTGAGGCTGATCAGTTGAATATCGCCGGGTTTCCCCTGGAGAAGGTCACCGGTAAGGTCCAGTGGAAAGAAGAGGTCTTGTCAATAGAGGAGATGAAGGTCTTCCGGGGATCCCAGGAATTACAGGCTTACGGAGAGGTCGACTTTAAAGACGAACCCGCAATGAATTTGGAATTATGGCTGGAAAAAGCAGAAGTTTCCGAATTTCTACGGCTTTTCGAGATCTCGCCGGCGGTAGCGGTGACCGGACGGGTTACCGGTACTTTTCAGCTTTTCGGGCCCCTGGAGAGTCCGGCAGTTACGGTCATGGCCCGGCTGGAAGAGGGACTGCTGGGAGACCTTCCCGTAACCGGTGAAGCCGATCTTCAGATCCAGGGTTCTACGGTATTTCTAAACCGCCTGCTCATTATGGAGTCCGGCGGGGAGGGACAATTGGCGGCCACCGCTTTCTACAGGCCGGGCCAGGAATTCCGGGCAATACTGGATATGGAGGATTTTTCCCTGCCCCCCTTGGCTGTTTTGGCCGGTTACGGCAAATTCTCCAGTGGAGAGGTTGATCTCCAACTGGCGGTAGAAATGAGCCGCCAAGGTGTTACCGGTGAGTTTACCGGTTCCGGCAAAGGACTGGCGGTAAATGGCTTCTCTTTCCCCGGGCTTACCGTCTCCGGCCGGCTGGCCGGGTCGGGCCTTTATTTAGAAGGAGAAGAACTCCAGAAGAAGTTTTCTTTCCACGGCCGGATTCCCCTGGATTATAACTGGTTCAAACCGCTCTTGTTACCGCCGGTCGCAACAGAAGAGACCGGCGGAACCGAATTGCAGTTGGTTTTGGCCGGGGCAGAGATGGCCCTCTTCAACCTTTTCCTTCCCCAACCATTGTTCGGCAGTGGAACCATCCACGGGGATCTGACCCTGGAAGAAGAAAAAGGCCGCTTTTATCTGGACGGAGAGGTAAAAGCCGCAGGAGTCAGCGGGAATCTCCCCGGATTGCCGGAAAAATTACGGGGTGTCGGGATCGAACTGAAATTTGCCAGGGACCGGATAGACCTGGAAAAACTCGCCGGCCGTTACGGCCGGGGAAATTTCCGGGGCGAAGGTTATATTTTGATGAGCGGAATTCGCCCGGAGAAGCTGGAGCTCAAGATTGGCGGCCATAACCTCTATTATACCAGTGCCGTGTTTGACGGGGAGTTCGATGCGGAAGTTTCGCTTACCGGTCCGGTAACCGACCCTCTGCTCAAAGGAGATGTTTTAGTAGAAAAGACCCGCATCAGCCTGGCTTCTTCCAACGGTCCTCCGGCCAATTTCGATTTACGGCTTGACCTTGATTTGAAAGCCGGGAGGGACGTGTATTTTCGCCAGTACGGTCTGGCCAGTATTCCCCTGAACGGTAATTTGCATGTGGGCGGCAGATTATCCGCACCGGAAATTACCGGTGAACTCAGTGCCGGCCGTGGCTGGGTCAATGTTTATGGGGATACTTTCCAGGTTACCCAGGCTAAAGCGGAATTCCGGCCGGAATATGGTGCCGTGCCCTACCTTGATCTGGAGGCGTCGCTCTTCTTAACCGGCACTCAGATTACCCTGGCTACACAGGGCTGGGCCGGTGATGATTTGTTCTTTACTCTTTCGTCCAACCCGTTGCGGAGTAGAGAAGAGATTTTTGCCTTGCTCAACTGGTCCGAACAGTTACAGGACCCCGAGAGTCTTTCCCTAATCAAGCTTATCAGGGGAAATATCGCGGCAGTGACCGACGGGATCCTGGGACCGTTTTTTGATGAGTTCCGGGAGTTGATTCAGGTTGATCTTTTCAGCCTGGAACAGGATAGGGATCTCGGTGGTTTGCGGATGAACGTCGGCAAGGCGCTGGGCCGGGATGTTTTTCTTTCCTATAGCCGGAGCCTGAGCACTTTGTCGGAAGAGGTCTGGACCTTGGAAGGACGGCTCTCCCTCAACCTTTCGCTGTTGGGAGAGTATTCAACAAACCAAGGATGGCAGTGGCGGGTCTTTTATAACATCTGGTTTTAACTGGGGGCGACAAAAGCATAAATTGCCATACCTGGCGGAAAACTTTTTAATAGGCAGGAAGGGAAAGTGTGTTGAATAACGAATTCCCTACTAGAAGCCAGTTTAGCTACAGAGGGGGATGATTTTTGTGAGGAAACTAAGGCTGGCCTGTTCAGGCTTGCTCTTGCTTTTTCTTTTCCTTGCCGGTGCCGGCCTGGCACGGGCAGAGGAGCAACCGGTGGTTCTGGCGGTAGAGGTTACCGGCAACCACCAGGTTGCCGAGGAAACGATCTTGCGTGCTGTCTCTAATATACGGCTGGGAGAGGTATTAGATGAAAACGCGGTGCGCAAGGATCTTCAAGCCATCCAAAACCTTGGTTATTTTAGTATGGTCGATGCGGATGTGGCCCCTTTCTTAGGGGGTATTAAAATAATCATCAACGTCTACGAAAACCCGCTTGTAAAAGAGTTCAGAATTACCGGCCTCCAGAAGGCGGATCCGGCGGAGATCATCCCGTACTTCACCCAAAAAGAGGGGGAAGTCTTTAATTACGTAAACCTCATGAATGATCTAGAAAAAGCCGCCTACGACTTCCAGGAAAAAAGCGGGCTGCAACTGGTTTTTCTTAGTACCGACGAGGATATCATCACTCCGGACGGAGTGGTCACGCTTCATCTCACGGAAGCGCGGGTTGGCCAGATTATTCTTAAAGGACTGGAAAAAACCAGGGAAAAGGTGGTAAGAAGGGAACTTTCCCTGAAGGAAGGGGAGATTCTCGATCTGAACCTCCTCCGGGAGGACCTGCAGCGATTGTACAGGCTGCAATTATTCGCCGATATCCAGCCACGGTTTGAGTTCACCCCGTCACCGGAGGTCGTCAATGTTGTTCTGGATTTAAACGAAGGGAAGACCGTGGGGTTGAATATGGGTTTGACCTATATCCCGGAACTGGCCCGCTTGGCCGGGAATTTTGGGGTCAGCGATACTAACCTGCTTGGGCTGGGACAGAGGATCTCCCTGGAGATTTCCAGCAGTCCGGGGCTTTCCCAGCATACAGGGTTTGTTTTCTACGAGCCCTGGTTGGATGAAAAAGAGACATCGCTCTGGGTGAACCTCTATTCCAGGTATGATTCGGATCTGACAACAGCTACTTCGGATGAGAAATATTCCGAGAAACGGACCGGCGCCAAGGTAACACTAGGCCGTCCTTTGCTTAAGGAACTGCGGGCAAACACCTCATTACAAATAGAAAAGGTGGACGATTCAAGGGAACTCGATGAGTATTGGAATAACAGTGTCGGTTTGGGCCTGGTTTACAACAAGCTTATCTATAAAGGTTTTCATGCCACCGGCGGTTACTGGGCCAGTATCGAAACGGCCATCCACGGCGGTTGGCTGGGCGGAAAATATGATTTTAATGAATACATCGCCGAGTTTAAACAGTTCTATTCGCCCTGGGAAAGGACAACTTTGGGTTACCGGATCAAAGCCGGGACGATGATAGGGAACCCTGGAGAGAGTGACCGTTTTTATATAGGCGGCCCCATAACTGTCCGGGGTTACCGGGACCGTCACGCCGAGGGGACCGACTTTTTATTGGCCAACGTGGAGTTACGGCAACAGATGCCGGATAACGAATCCTTGTATCTGGTAGCCTTTTATGATTTGGGCTCGGTTGATTATAAGAAATTTTACCACAGCTACGGCATAGGCGTACGTTACACCGTGCCTTTACTGGGTAAGCTTCGTTTGGATTACGGGTGGAATGGCGAAGGCGGAACACCGCAGGTTCATTTCTTTATCGAAGAGATGTTTTAAAATCAAATAAAGGAAGGAGAGAAGGCCAAGAGATCCGGATGGCGAAAATGTTATCCGGAGTACCCCGCATCTGCGGGGCGTGCCGTTGCTCAATGAAGAAAAAAGCGTTATTTAAAAGGATATTTGGTTATGGAGTCTTAGGAATATTGCTTCTCCTTGCCGGATTGCTCTCAATCAGCCTCCCCGGTGAGGCCAAAAGAAACGCGGATGTTGGGTATATCGACATGGAACATCTACAGCAGGCTTTGCCACAATTTGTTGAGGCGCAACAGTTTTACCGCGAGATGGAGACGGAACTCCGGTCTTTTGCCCAGTATAAAGAGACCGAGTTCCGCAATATGATGGCCAGGTGGGAACGGGAAAAAGAGCAGGAACTTAAGGGGAAAGAAGGCAAGGAAAGGGAAGAGATTGAACAGAAATATGTAAGCAAGGTAGAACAAGAAATTACCAGGGTGGAAAAGGAGATCGAAAAGAAACGTCAGGAACTGTTAAGCCGTGCTTATCAGAGGATGGATGAAACCCGCCAGTGGTTGGAGGAGATCGTGGAGGCCGTCGCTGACGAGGAGGGTGTTTCTCTGGTTTTAGAGAAGGGTGCTGTTTTTTACGGTGGAATTGACTTGACCGAAAAGGTTCTCCAGGCCGCTGAGGAGTAAGCCCGTTAGGAACGAGGCTTGATGTACAGCTGCATGTGGGCGGCATGTGCGCCGGGGTTGCGCGCGCACGGCTGGCGAAAACTCCGGGAAACGGCCGGCTAAGGTCTTAAAGACTCCGGGAAAAGGACTGATGTAAGATCAGAGGCAGGCGTATTTTTCTCCATATCCTTCTTGTTTTTTTTTCCGCCTTGGCTTTACTAAGCGGGGTTCTTTTCTTTACTCCCGGGATTGGCGAGGACCTTTTGCCATCCGGCCGTTTGCAGGAGTTCTTGGCAAGACAAGATGCGGACTGGAAAACGTACCGTAGGGCTTTGCAGAGGGGTACCGGTTTTTTTTCTTTTTTTCAGAAACGGCCGGCGGCTGAAACCGGGGAACCGCACCGGGACCCTGGGGAAGCGGCGGGAGATGGCGGTTTGGCCGGCTTTCAACGGCTAGTCCTTACCGAAAAACAGGGGCTGACTGCGGAGACGCTTAAACGGTTGGAGGAAGCCCTCAGATTAGAGATCAGTCGAAAATTGCAGCAGGAAAAGAACCGGCTTCAGAAGATTGCCGGGGAAGCAATCAGTAAAAAGCGAGAAGAATGTGCGGATAAACTGGCTGATTACCGCAGGGAAATCGAGGAAAAACATAAAGCACGCCTGGCAGACCTCCGATTTCGCCTCCAATTGCCGGATCTAGCCGCCGAAGAGAAAGAGCGTATACAGGAAGAGATCCTGCTTGAAGAAGAACGGATAACTATGGAAATTAAAGCCAAAACCGGGGAAGTCGAGGCGGAGTTAGCGGCTTTTACCAAAGGACAGCAGGCCGCTGTTGAAGAGATGCTGGAAAAGTACAGGCGGCGGCTTTGGCGGGAAGGCACGGCGTGGCTTCAGAAAGAGGCGGAACGCCTTGGTCAAGATGACTAGCAGGGGTGAAGGAGGGCTTAATTATGGCCAGTTTAGGCCGGTTGGCGGCTCTGGTCGGGGGAGAAGTGATTGGGAACGGAGAATTAGAGATTAAAGGGGTTTCCGGGATTGAAGACCCCCGGCCGGGCACAATTACACTCGTAGGCGGGGCAAAGGTTCTGGCAATGGCGGAAAAAAGTGCGGCGACGGCTTTCATTTTCCCGGAAAATTTGCCGCTACCACCGGGATTGGCCGGAATCAAAGTGGACAACCCCCGCCTGGCTTTTGCGAAAATCCTCCGGTTTTTCCACCCGCCGCAGGCCTTCCCGGCAGGGATCCATTCTTCCGCCGTGGTTGAAGAGGGGTTCAAGCACGGAGAAGGTTGTTACATCGGCCCGCTGGTCTTTATCGGCAAAAATGTAACCATTGGTGACCGGGTGATCATCCATCCGGGAGCGGTAATTGAAGAGGAGTCGGAGATTGGTGATGATACAGAGATCCACGCCAATGCCGTAATCAAAGGCAGTACGCTGTTGGGGAAGAGGGTAATAATTCATGCGGGCGCTGTCATCGGCAGCGACGGTTTTGGTTATGTGCCGGACCAGGGAAGACATTTTAAAATCCCCCAAACCGGCCGGGTAATTATTGAGGATGATGTGGAAATCGGGGCCAATGTAACCGTGGACCGGGCAACAACCGGTGCGACCCTGATCAAAAGGGGAACGAAAATCGATAATTTGGTTCAAGTCGGGCATAATGTGGAGATTGGCCAGGACAACCTGGTGGTGGCCCAAACCGGGATTGCCGGCAGCGCCCGTTTGGAGGACCGGGTGACCCTGGCCGGTCAGGCCGGGATCAAGGACCATGTGACAGTTGGCGCCGATACCGTTATTGCCGCCAGGGGAATGGTGATCGGGGACGTTCCTCCGGGGGCTTTCTACTCGGGTCAACCGGCCCGTTCCCATCCTAAAGAGATGCGGATTCAGGCCGCCGCCGGCCGGTTACCGGAGTTGATCAAAAAAGTGAAGGATTTGGAAAAACGCTTGGCAGAATTGGAACATACCGGTTCTGCTTGCCGGCAGGCAAATTCCCCGGAGAAAGAAGATTGACGGTCAAGAACGAAAAGGGGTGGAAAATAGGGTAATGAAGATTGTCCACCGTTATTTACTCCGGGAATATCTGCTTCAACTCATATTTTGTGCAGCCGGCTTTTTGGTCTTGATGATCGGCAACCTCCTTTTTGAACTCAACCATCTGTTGGTGGGGAAAAGGACCTCATTTTCCATAGTCATGCTCTTAGTTTACTACCGGATCCCCATGATCCTGACGGATGCGGTTCCTGCGGCGGTGCTTTTTGGCATCCTGCTCAGCCTGGGACGGTTGGCCAAAGACCGCGAACTTGATGTCATCCGCACCAATGGGCTTAGTTTCCCCAAGCTTGTTGCTCCACTGGTCATTTTTACCTTCCTCCTTTCCACTGGCGTTTTCTTCTTCAATGATTATGTGGTCCCGGGCGCCAATGAACGTTTTCAACAAGAATTACGGAGGTTGCTTTCCCGGGAGAAGGAGTCCCTTTTTGAAGAGAATATCTTTTTTAAAGGGTCAGAGAACACCTATTTTTATATCCGGCGTGTGAATAGAGAAAACCAGCGGATGGAAGGGATTTTAATCTATGAGGTTAAGAAAAAAGGTTTCCCCAGCCTGGTTACGGCGGCTTACGGTTGGGTGGAAAACCAGCGCTGGCAGTTGAATGAAGGGCTCATTTATGAACTTGACGAGGGGGGCCATGTGACACTAGAGGCCAGTTTCACCCAGATGTTCTATGAAGTCGGTGAGGATCTGGAGACCTTTTTCAGTAGTGGGCGTAGTACCGAGGAAATGACCCGGGCGGAACTCAAGAAATATATGGAGCTTTTTGGGAGAAGCGGCTTTGATACTTCGGTTTTTGAAGTTGATTACCACCTGAAGGTTGCTGTCCCCTATGCTTCTCTGGTTTTGGCTTTTTTAGGGTTGCCTTTCGCCACCTTAATGGCGCGAAGCGGTAAGATTTTAGGGCTCGGCGCCAGCCTTGTTTTGATCCTGATCTTCTTCGTTTCCCAGGTGGTCTTCAGGACTTTTGGTGTTAACGGTTTGGTTGACCCATTTTGGGCGGCCTGGGCGCCGAATGTCGTTTTTCTGCTCTTGGGAGGGGGGCTTTCTTTCCTGCTGGTTCGTTGAGAAAATACCCGCACGCGGAGGTGACCCCGGGTTTGCAGACCAAAAAAACCATTTTCTTATGGATGATGGTCTTTTTTTTCTTCCCGCCAGCGTTAGCTGGCGATCCGGCGTTAGCTGGCGATCCGGCGTTAGCTGGCGATCCGGCGTTAGCTGGCGATCCGGCGTTAGCTGGCGACTCCAGCGCCGCGAGCGCGCCGGGCGGGGAGAAAGGGGTGCTGGTCGCTGAGAACCTCCGTTACGATTTTGAGCGGGAAGAAGTTGTCGCACAAGGGGATGCCGTTTTGACATACAGGGATGTAACCATCCGCGGCGAAGAACTCCTTATCAATCTGGAGAAGAACCTCCTTACCGGGAAGCAGGTGACCATTGAGAAAGAGGATACATCCTTCACTGGAGATAATTTTATCTACAATTTCCAAAAAGACCGGGGAAGTATCGACAATTATTACTCATTCAATTGGACCGAAGATAACGAGCCCCTTATTATCCAGGGGAAGCGGGGAGAGATCGAAGGGGACCTGACTATTGTTCACCAATCATCATTGACCGGTTGTGACCGGGAAAAACCCCATTACCATCTCACAGCGAAAAAGGTCGAGTATTACCCGGATGACAAGATCATCTTCCGCCATCTGTTCTATTGGGAAGGGGGCGTTCGCCTTTTTTACCTGCCGGTAATGGTTGTCTCGCTAAAAGAAAAGGAGAGCAATTTCGACCAGCCGGTGGTGGGTTATAATGACTATGACGGGTTCTATGTTAAATTGGTTTACCGCTATTTTATGAAACCAGGTTTCTATGGCCTTTTAATGGTGGATTGGTTTCAGTACAGCGGCTTGGGGCAGGGAGTGAAACAATATTTTCCCCTCGAAGGGGAGAAGGATCTCTTTTTTAACATTTACCATTTTAACAACTACCGTACCGGCGGACAGGATATCCAGGTCGGCACTGGTTGGTCTCATAAGCTGGGTCCTCTCTACGATTACTCTTTGGATGCGGAGTACTGGCAGAAGAGCACTTTACAGTGGCTGGGAAGCAGTTACGGAACTCTGGAATATGATGAGTACCGGCTCCGGGCTGTGCTGAACGGGAGAGACCGGGTTTGGCCCTTTAATATCAATCTGGAAGGGGGAAAACGCTACACATATTCCGAGTACTATTTTTATCCCCGGGTGCAGTTAACCTGGCGGCCGTCTTCCCGGCACAGCGTGACGTATTCCGGTCGTCTGGACCACAGGGAACGGCCGGATACGGGGTATGTTGCCACCAAATATATTTATACCCTGCAGACCACCCACAATTTAAACGGATATCAACTGCGGACGGAGATTTATGAAGCTGCCGACCATTCGCCGGAGCCGCCGGCCAACTGGTATTCCCTGAACCGGCTGCCGTCGGTGCGGTTAACGACACCGGTTTACCGTTGGGGGATACTGGGTGATTACCGTGTCTACCTGGATTATCTGCACCTGGTTAAAACCCCTGACGGTCTGGAAGGCCAGCGTGCCGATGTACACCTGCAGCGGAGCTTTCACAACCTTTGGCAGCGGGATAAATTCACTCTCCAACTCGGCAGTTCTTTACGCTGGCAGGATTACTGGCTTGAAGAGGGGGAGTTTGCCAGAATGGCCTGGTCCATTGATCTGCGGGGGATAACCAAGTTTACCCCTCATTTTTCTTGGGAGAATACTGTCAGTTGGGTAGAGAGCAGCGGGAACACACCCTTGACCTTTCCCCAACTCATCAGCAACAGCTCTTATTATCTCCCTAAAGGAAACCTCCGGTCCCGGCTTTACTATAACGCTCCCCAACTCCGGGCGGAACTCCGCGGCGGTTATAATATGGGCGGAATAAGCAACCCCTGGCATTTGGTGTATGCCAACGCCAATTGGGAATTGAACGAATACAACCGGTTAGTCTTTAATACTTCTTATAACCCCAATACAAGCCAGTTCGGGTTGGTCAATTTGACCTTCCGTTACCAACCGGATACGGAACGCAATATAAAACTGGACGTGGTCTACGACCCGGTCAGCGATGTCTGGTCCACTCTGGATCTGGAGGCCCGGTTCCGGCAGAAAATCACCAGGAACCTGGCGGCTAATTTTGATCTGCTTTACAGTTTTTTTGGGGACGGCTTTGAGCGGGCCAGGATAGGATTGGGCTATGACTGGCACTGCCGGCAGATCTACTTTGGGTATAATGTTATTGACCGGGAATATTATCTACAAATCTGGTACAAGGCCTTTTCAGAAGCAGGCTTTGCCTTCGGCAGCGGCCAGGCTGGTTTTGCCTGGCCCGGTAGTGGCTAGGAGAATGAGAGATGCTTTTCTTAAAAAAACTCCAGAAATTATTCGTTTCCAAAACCCTGTGGACCCTGTTGGTTGCCGGTTTCATCATCTGGACACTTCTGCCGCATAAAGAGAAAGACCTGATTACTCCGGGTAAAGAAGGATTCACCCTTTACGGCGTCACTTTAGTCGGGCGCGACCAGCGGGGACGGCTTTGGGAGGTCCGGGCGGAAGAGGTCTGGCAGGCGAAGAACGGCAATGAGGTGATCTGCAGTAATGTGGAGCAGGTTGTGGTTTATACGGAAGACCAGGAGGAAGATTTCGCGTTCAGCTCCGGATGGGCACACCTGCAAAGGAAAAAAGACCACCTGCATCTCGGCGGCGGGATCCGTTGCCAGCTGGAAGGAGGGTTTTTCAACACGGAGGAGGCGGAGATTAACCTGGATACCAGGATGATCACCTGCCCGCAACCGGTCGTCTTCACCAGGGAGGATTTGCAGATTTCCGCCGGGCGGATGGAGGGGAATATCGACACGGAAGACCTGATTTTTACCGGTGAAGTTGTTATCGAGAAAAAAGGAGAAATTTGTATTCGCGGGGAAACCCTCCATTATTGGGGGGAGAAGAAACACTACGAATTGCTGGGAGGAGTGGAAATGGAGTTATGAGAAGATGGGAAGCGAACCGTCCGGACCGGCATCCCCCATTGGTGGGCAACCAAATCCTGCTCCTCCCTCTCCTCCTTTTCTTGCTTATCCTTTGTTCAGGTACGGTCCGGGGGGAAGAGAAAAAGAACGAGCCGGTCCGGGTTACCGGGATCAACCGGATGTGGGGCGACACGGAGGGAGAAAAGACTTACTTGGAAGGGGAACTGGTAATAACCAAGGGCAATACGGTTATTCATACCTCTTTTGCCGAGGTTACAAAGACCGGTGACGGCGACCGTGCCCGGACGGCACGGTTAAGCGGCGGGGTTCTCCTGTTCCAGGATGAGCTGAAACTGGCAGGGGCGGAAGCGGAATTCGCCTTTGACGAGGACTGGGCAGTCTTCCGTGGGGATGTCCGGCTGGAAAGGGAGGAAGTAAAAGACGCCGCAGGCGAAGTAGAAAAAGAAGGGATCACCCTCTCCTGCAATTTTTTGAAGATCGAGACTGAGCGGAAGGATTTTGAGGCTTCGGGGAATGTCTTCCTTGTGCATAAAGAGTTTACCGTTACCTCCGCCGGGTTGACCTATGAGGATGCCGGTGAAATCCTTTTTTTCACCGGAGGCTTTTTCCTTTCCCGTGAGAAAGAGAATATGAGAGGCGAAGAGTTAAGGATCGATCTGCAAGAAGAGGTCTTTGACGCCCGGAACGGTGTGGAACTCTTTTTTGAAGTCGAAGAGGAAGAGGAAGAAGAAAAGGAGGAAAAAGCGGGAGAAGAGGAAGCAGTAGTAGAAGAGGAGGAAAAAGAAGAAGCAGTAGCAGAAGAGGAAGTAGCAATAGAAGAAGAAACAAAGGAAGAAGAGGAAACAGAGGAAGAAGAGAAAGAAAATAAAGAAGAGAAAGAAGAAGAGAAAGAGGGTTAAAACGCCCCTACCCGGGGGAGGGATCGGAGTGGACGGAGCTTTGGCTCCCGGCGGGAACAAGAAAGGGGAAGATTTCGGCGGCGAAGAGGTCAGGACATCCCGGGGGCCTTTTTACCGGATCGAGGAGTTATTACCGGGGAGAATCGCCCTGCCTTTTCCCGGCCCGGAGTTAATCCTCAATAATTTACAGCTGATTTACGGGATTGGTCCCCGGACGGCCGCGGCTTTGCGGGAAAGCGGCTACGATAACCTGGAGAAACTGGCCGCTCATCCCAAGTGGGGGGCGGCGGCTGCCGAGGTTCTCCGCCTGGTCGCGCGGAAAGAACTCCAGCGCCTCCAGGGTTATGGCGCGCGGGAAGAGGAGTTAATCGGCTTTTTTTCCCGCCCGGAAATAGTCTTTATTGATCTGGAGACCACAGGTTTTTCGCCGGCGCAGCCCCTTTTTTTAGTCGGGTTGCTCTTCTTCACCAGCGAACGCCCGCGGCTTTTGCAATTGCTGGCCAGGGATTACAGTGAAGAAGCGGCGGTTCTGGAGGCGGCCGGCGGGCTTTTATCCCGGTTTAAAGTGGCTGTATCATATAACGGGCGGAGTTTTGACCTCCCTTATCTGGCGGCACGGATGCGCTTCTTTGGCCTGCCGCCGGTGAGAACCCCCCATCATCTGGATCTGGTCCACCAGACCCGGAGGTTTTTCCGGCGACAGCTTCCCAATTGCCGGTTGCGGACCGCTGCCCGTCACTTGTTGGCCAGGGAAGAACCGGAGGGGCTCCCCGGCAGCCTTGTCCCTGCCGCCTACCACAATTTTGTCGCCACAGGAGAAACGGCGTTAATGAGGGAGATTCTCCAACATAACCGTGAAGACCTGTTGGTTCTGGCACAACTGGTTAAGGTGATTGGGGAAAAGTGGAAGGAGATGACCGGTCATGCTGATTAAAGAGATAGTTCAGGAAGGAAGAGTGGAAGGGGTTTATATGGTTCTCGACTGCCGGCGGCGGGTGGCCAGGAACGGGAAACCCTTTGCCGACATAAAGCTCGGCGACAAGAGTGGTGAGATTGCGCTGAAGGTCTGGGAGGCCCAGGAGGAAATTTTTGCCAAGCTGCAAAAGGGCCGGGTAATCCGGTTGGCAGCGGTAGCCGGGAATTATAATAATATCCTTCAGCTTGAGGCCGACGGAAAAGAGGATTTCTTCCGGATTTGCCAGGAAGGCGAGTACGATCCCGCCGATTTTTTGCCGGTTTCACCGGTGCCCTTGGCCGAATCATGGCGGATCCTGGACAAAGCCTGTGCCCAAGTGGAATTGGCGCCCTTCAGGGAATTGCTGGCGACCTTTTTTCAGGACTCTTCTTTTCGTAAAGAGTTTGCCCGGGTCCCAGCGGCCCTTCGTCATCATCATGCCTATCTTGGCGGCCTCCTGGAGCACACGGCCGGGGTGGTCACCATCTGCCAAGCGGCTTTGGCCCATTACCCCCATGTGAACCGGGATCTGTTGCTGAGCGGAGCCCTGCTCCATGATATCGGTAAGGTGCGGTCATACGAGACCGGTACCGGGTTTACCAATACCGATGAAGGGAAGCTCCTGGGCCACCTGGTGCTCGGGGTCAAAATGGTCGCGGAAGCCATTGCGGAAATCCGGCGTCAGCGGGGCGCGGCTTTTTTCCCTTCCACCCTTGAACTGCCCTTACTGCACCTGCTCGTCAGTCACCACGGGGTTATGGAGTGGGGTTCCCCGGTAGAACCGGTTTTGCTTGAGGCCTGCCTGTTACATCATGCCGACTATATGGACTCCGAAGCCGCCAAATACCGGGAGGCGGTCCGGAGCGGGCCGGCAGAAGCCGGTTCCTGGACACCATACAATCAAAACCTCAGACGTTCGGTCTACCTTCCTGATCTGCAGTGGGAAGAGCCGGCGGCTGCGGAAGAATCCACCATTGAGAAATGAACCCTCCCCGGCGGCGCCTGCACGGTGCAGGGGAGGCGAACCGGGGGGGGCACCAGCCCCGGCGGGGATGATGCCGGTGGTGGTGCGCCTGCTTGGTATGGGAGACGAATGCGGAGTGAAACGATTTGCGGAATGATTTGCGGGTGGTATTTCATACCTTTGGGTGTAAAGTAAACCAGTTCGACACAGCCGGGCTGGCTGAGATCTTCCGGGAACGGGGCTTTAAGGTGGTTTCTCCCGGCGAGCCCGCGGATATTTACGTCGTTAACACCTGCACGGTGACGAAGACCGCGGAGCAAAAAGCCCGGCAGCTAATAAGGAAGATTAAAAGGGAACACCCCGGCGCCGTGCTGGCGGTGACCGGTTGTTATGCCCAGACCGACCCGGAGCGTGTCAAGGCCCTCCCCGGTGTCGACCTGGTAACCGGGGTGGCCGGCCGGGAGAGCCTGCCCGGGCTTGTCGCGGAGCATCTCGCCTCCGGGCTTCCTTTAGCCCAGGTGCTTCCCGGGGAACAGGCAGGTATCGGTTTTTACCAGCCGGTTTTTACCGGTAAAACCAGGGCTTTTCTGAAAATTGAAGACGGCTGCGATTCTTACTGCAGTTACTGTAAGATCCCGTTTGCCCGGGGCCCGGTGCGTAGCCTTCCTCCCCCTCTGGTCCTTTCGGAACTCCGTCGTTTTTCCGGCCTTGGTTTCAAAGAAGTGGTTTTGGTCGGGATTCACCTGGGACACTACGGTCGCGATCACGGCTGGGACTTGGCAGGGCTCTTGCGTTTGTTGGCCAGGGAGATGGCAGAGGTCTTCCAGACCGGCGGTATCCGCCTGCGCCTGGGCTCCTTGGAACCGGGGGATATTACGCCTGAACTTATGGAGGTGTTTATTCGGACCGGTTTTCTCTGCCCGCACCTGCATATCCCTGTCCAGAGCGGGAGCCGTTCTGTTCTCGCACGGATGAACCGGCCTTATACCCCGGAAGAATATGCCCGCCTTTTAGAGGATTTCCGGCGGCAACAACCGGATCTGGCTGTTTCCACCGACTTAATGGTTGGCTTTCCCGGTGAAACCGAAGAAGAATTCCAGGAAACCCTGGACTTCCTGGAAAAGCAGCAATTCTCCAGGGTCCATGTTTTCCCGTTTTCGCCGCGGGAGGGGACCCGCGCCGCGGAAATGCCGGGGCGTCTCCCCAGGGGTGTAATTGAGGAAAGAAAAAGAAAAGCGCTGGCGGCCGCCGGCAGAGTCTCCGCAGGTTACCGGCGGATGCTTTTAGGTAAGACCGAAGAAGTCTTATTGGAAGAAGAGACGGCCCCCGGTTGCTGGGAAGGTCTTTCCGGCCGGTACCTGCGGGTGAAACTAAACGGGTCCTTTGCCAACGGGATGTTTGTCTCTGCCCGGATTATTAATGTGGAGAGAGAACCGCTTATAGGCCAGCCTCTGGAGGAAGAGGAAGAGAAAAGTTGATTTTCGGAAAAGGATTTTTTTTTCTTATGTCGAAATGCTAAATAGTTAGGGAGGTAAAAGCAGTGAAAGATTGTCTTTTCTGCCGGATAGCCCGGCGTGAGGCGCCGGCGGAAATAATCCTGGAAACGGAAGAGGTTTTGGTTTTCCGGGACATTAATCCTGTGGCCCCCACCCATTTACTGGTTATTCCCAAAAGACATGTGGGCAATATTCTTGATCCCCACCTGTCTAAAGAAGAAAAACTGGCGGGAGAACTTTTTCGTGCCGTGCAGATGGCGGCGGCGAAAACCGGATTAACCCCGGGAGGTTTCCGCACGGTAATTAATTGCGGCCCAGATGCCGGAGAGGCGATTCCCCACTTACACTTGCATCTTATTGGCGGAAAGAAACTCTCCTGGCCGCCCGGGTGATGCCCGCAGATACGCGTAGCGCCTGTTTTGCACGCCGCGCGTAGTGCGCGGCAAAAATTATTTATCTTTGTTTGCTCTGGATTTAAATGCGGGCAGCGGAGGGAGGGAAGGATACCTTATGGCAGAAGTAAAAATCGGAAAAAATGAATCGCTGGACAGTGCTCTGCGCCGCTTTAAACGGCAATGTCAACGTTCAGGAATTCTGGCGGAAATCAGAAGAAGGGAACATTATGAGAAGCCCAGTGTACGCCGGAAGAAGAAGTCCGAAGCCGCCCGAAAAAAACGGAGGCCATCATAACAACGCTTGCTAAAGGTCCGCCCAGTCCAGTTCGGGAGGACCTTTATTCTATCCTCCGCATTTGGCGCAATCCCGCGCGCGCGTCAGTACAATTGGTCTAATTGCACTGCGATTGCGGGGAAAAAGGGAAAGGGGTGTGAAAATGCCCAAGATAAAGATAAAAGGGTTAAATTTTTTTACCGTCTTTCTGCTCATCCTAGCCTTGATGTTTACCTTTACCGTTTACCGCCGGGTAGAAGAGGAAGAGTCCAACACCCTTTACCTTATCTCCGTAAAGGGAGCGGTTTCGGGTGGAATGGCCGATTTTTTGGAACGGGGGCTTAAGGAAGCGGAAGACCGGAAAGCCGAAGCCGTCGTAATCGAACTGAATACTTTTGGCGGGCTTGTGGACGCCATGGCGGAGATCGCCGATCTTATTACCGGTAGCCGTCTACCGGTCTATATCTATATCAGAGGAAGAGCCATTTCAGCCGGGGCTTATATCGCTTTGAGCGGCCAAAAGCTTGTAATGGCGCCGGATGCGGTAATCGGCGCTTCACAACCCCGGACTCTGGAAGGGCAAGAGGTGCCGGCAAAAGAGATGGCAGCGATGAAAAAGATGTTCCGGGCGGCGGCCGAAGCCCGGGCGGAAAGGACCGGTGTGGAACTGGATCCCCTGGTGGCGGAGGCGATGGTCGATCCGGAGGTGGAGATTGAGGGGGTGGTCGCCCGGGGCGAGCTTTTGGTCCTCACCGCAAACACCGCTTTGGAACTGGGCTATGCCGATCTGATCGCCGACAACCGGGAGGTTGCCCTTTCCATGCTGGGTTTGGATGAATTAACCCTGGTCCAACTGCGGCAGACACCGGCCGAAGGGCTGGTGCGTTTTTTGACCGATCCCTATGTCAGCCCGTTTTTGCTCAGCATTGGTTTTGCCGCCCTCTTTATTGAGCTTTTTACGGCCGGTTTTGGGGTAGCGGGTATTCTGGGCTTCACTTGCCTGGGACTTTATTTTGGCGCCCGCCTCTTTTCCGGTTTGGCCGGAGTCGAGGTTGTTCTCCTGTTTGCTCTCGGAATTATCCTCTTGGCGGTGGAGGCCTTTTTGATTCCCGGGTTTGGGGTGGCCGGGATTCTAGGGCTGGCTTCCATAGCCGGAAGCATTGTTCTGAGTTATACCACAAGCAGCCAGGGCTTGCTCTCCCTGGGAATGGCTATTTCTTGGACTGCCTTTCTGACAGCTGTCGCCTTCCAATATCTCCGGAAAAGCAGGGTTTTTGACCGTCTGGTCCTGCAGACCAGTCTGAGCGCGGAAGAAGGCTATTCTTCCGGTCCCCTTTACGATAATTATCTGGGAAGAACCGGAACAACCATCAGCCCCCTGCGCCCGGCCGGGAGGATGGAGTTTGAAGACGGGGAGCGGTTGGATGTGGTCTCCGAAGGGTCTTATATCCCCGCCGGGAAAAAGGTGAAAGTAATGAAGACGGAAGGACGGCGGATCGTAGTTCGCGAATTCACGGAGAATGATAAGGAATGAAGGGAATATATGGCAAATAAGGGAATGGTAAAATGGTAAGGAATGGAGAGGGCAGTGGAATAATAAAGGTAAAACAGGCGCACGTGCGCTGTTGAATAGAAAAAGGAGGGCTTGAAATGGAATTTATGACCCTGGTTTTTTTTGCTGCTATTATAATCTTCGCTTTATTCTTCTTTAACTTTATCCCCATTGGTTTGTGGATCTCCGCCAGGGCAGCGGATGTACGGATCAGTATTTGGAACCTATTCACCATGCGCCTGCGCCGGGTGCCGCCGGCACAGATTGTTTTGCCCATGATCAAAGCGGTAAAAGCCGGATTGGATGTTACAGTAAACAAGATGGAAGCCCATTATCTGGCCGGCGGTAACGTGGACCGGGTAGTCAATGCCTTGATCGCCGCCCACCGCGCGGATATCGGTCTTACGTTCGAGCGGGCGGCTGCCATTGATCTGGCCGGCCGGAACGTTTTGGAAGCGGTGCAGATGAGCGTTAATCCGAAGGTGATTGAGACGCCAATCGTGTCAGCGGTGGCAAAAGACGGTATTGAGCTGAAATGCATGGCCCGGGTGACGGTGAGGGCTAATATCGACCGGCTGGTGGGCGGCGCCGGGGAAGCCACCATCATTGCCAGGGTCGGGGAGGGGATCGTCACCACCGTCGGTTCCTCACCCACCCACAAAGAGGTTTTGGAGAACCCCGACCTGATCTCCAGAAATGTGCTGGAAAAAGGTTTGGATGCGGGGACGGCTTTTGAGATTCTCTCCATTGACATCGCCGATGTGGACGTGGGACGGAATATCGGGGCGCAGTTACAGATCGACCAAGCAGAGGCTGACAAAAATATCGCCCAGGCCAAGGCGGCGGAGCGCCGGTTTGCCGCGCTTGCCCGGGAACAGGAGATGAGGGCCCGGGTGCAAGAGATGCGTGCCCATGTGGTCGAGGCCGAGGCCGAGGTGCCGAAGGCAATGGCGGAAGCCCTGCGCAGCGGCAGGTTGGGGGTAATCGATTATTACCAGTTACAGAACATCAAGGCCGATACAAACATGCGGGATTCTATCGGACAGATGGGGGCCAGGCCTACCCCTGGGGATCAGGGAGAGAAAAAGGGGAAATAGGGGGCTTGCCAAGTGGATTGGATCTGGTTGTTTTTTGTCCTTTTTTCGATAGTCATGGGCTTACTGGAGAAATCGGCAAAGCTAAAAAGGGAAAACCCGGCGCCACCGGCGCCGGGCTCCCCTTACCCCCCCGGCGAAGGCCGTTTTTTCCGGGATGAACCGGAGGAAAAGAAAACTTCGGCCCGGCCGGGGCCGGGGGAAAGACCAGGGCTGGGGCAAAGGCCGCAACCGAAGGTGCGGATACCCACTGTCAAGCGCCCAATGGAGGCGATGAGTCTTGACGATGAATATCTCATGCCGGCTTTTTGGGAAGAAGAGACAACAGCCGGCCCGGGAGGGGCCGGTGATTCTGACGAAGTTTGGGGAACGC
>DUNX01000114.1 GCA_012839115.1 Bacillota bacterium | reverse complement strand
TAATTTTTTGGCTTTTACTTTAGCGGTAATTTTGCCTGGTCTTATCCAGTTCGGATTCGATCTCCTTTACCAGGGCCGGCGGGGCAAGGGCCCTCGCCTCGCTGCCGAAGCTGAGAATCCAGCTTTTTCATGGTTCCTATAAAATTTCTTTGAGAGCGAAAGTCGAAAAAGAAAACAAAAGGTCAATGCCCTCGTTTCTTAATTCTGGATGTACCATATTCCATAATTGCCGATGGTAAAGGTTACCTCATCATTAGAATTAACAATCGAACCTGGCGTGTAACATAAACCAATCTGAACAACCTCACGCCCAGGGCCACGCGCCGACCATTCCCGGCTCACCAAGGGTTCAATGGAACCTTCCAGATGATCACACTCTGCTACTGCAGCGTGAGCCAGTATGGGTTTTTTACAACGCACCTTGACTAAAAACCGGTTTTTTCCATCATGAAGCGGGTAGCCAAAAACGTCTTCTACTAGATGGCATAAGTCATGGCACAATTTCAACCGGCCAAAACCGTAACGCCGTTCGCCACCTAACTGAAGTGAAGCAATTACCTGTGAAAAAAGCGAAAACCCCAGTACTTCCACGTCCTTATTGCCGACTTTTATCACTTGGCAATCATTTACAAACAGATGCCCAATGAGATAAACCGGCTGCCACGATTCCAAAGTAGGTTTTATAAATTCCACTTCGTGCAGTGAGGCCTCCTCAGCCGCATTGGACTCAGATGATATGGCTGTAGAAGCCGCCACGTTAATAAATTCAGATTCAAAATTCTTGCTTAAGAGTTCTTCTTTACCGTAAACAACACCCTTGGGCGATTCTTTGGGGTAAAGAGGCTGATCGATATTTTTTGCAGGAAAAAAGTAACCAAAGCGCAGGTGATCTTTAACCAGGGCACCAGTTTTACTATAGCTGGCATCACCCTTCAAACGAGTTAGAATTGATGTTACGGAGCCCCATAAGGCACGCCCTGGCACATAGTAGCGCGTCTGCATTAAGTTGCCA
Organism: Bacillota bacterium; assembly: GCA_012839115.1. Taxonomy (GTDB): domain Bacteria; phylum Bacillota; class UBA4882; order UBA10575; family UBA10575; genus JAAYGG01. The sequence continues at coordinate 7,289 of DUNX01000114.1, read as the reverse complement.
ATTTTACGCCAACCGATGTGCAAAGGACTTTCCAATTGGAAAACGAGCTTATAAGTTTTACATCCCATCATCTGTTACCCTCAGTGACTTGGCATGGTAGCGGGCATAAATTAGCATTTGTTCGAGGAGTCGATGTGCGAGGGTTAGACGATCCAGGTTTCCAGTAAGCTGTCGCACGGATACAAGGTGATCTTTGTTTTTTCCCAAGAGATCAATTTCTTCATGACGCAGCAGTTTAAGTGAGTTTTCCTTTATTTCTTCAGCTCCCAATTCATCTTTACGATAATCCAAGTATAGGAAAAAGGCGTATATTCCGTTATCCTGAAGTACGCCAAGGCTTTTGTCAATGATATTTACCAGTTTACTCTTATTACTTTTAGAAATAGTAACATTTGAAGCAATGGAGTTGACAATATTGTAGCTGAATTGAGCACACCGACTGTCAAGATTGGGAAGGCCCCCGCTCATGATTTCGCCTCCTCAAGCGGCGGATTTTCAACTTCATGTTCTTTTGACTTTTCTTCAGGACTCGTCCCTTTTTGACTTTGTGTTTGCAAGCCATAGATGACAAGCCGCCCCATGCCACGAGTATTCATGCCACCAATACCCAGATGTTGAAACTGGGCCAAGCCTTTTTCAACAACCTCTTGAACAGTGGTTGGTTTGTTATTAATCTTGGGCTCCGGTGTTATACCATCAATAGTAAAAAACTTAGGATCGAGATAGGAAATGTTAAACCAAAAAATCGTGCTGCGGGGAATAGCTTCATATGTAAACAGTGCCCCTTCTTCGGCTGCACCCGTTCTCGGATCAATACTAACCGAAGTCCGAATTTCCAAGTTGCTGTTCACAATTGTTGTGAAAAGCCTATTGGGGACAATAACGCTGTGCTGTACTATTTCACCTGGAACAGGTAGAACAGGTAGTATAGATTGAATTTCAAACTTGCCTTCCACTTCTAGCATGAGCCAGCCCAGGCTGAGCCGATTTCCGTTGATCTTAAGTCCTTCAGAAACTTTGATCTTGTTTCCAGAAGGTTCACATTTACATGACAAGCCCGCATCTTTCAAAACAGCAGGGCAAGTTACCCACACCGGGCCGACCAGCGAATAAACAGGGAAAAATAGGATGCGCATGTCAGTAAACTGGGCCAAGCCCTGGAAGCCGGTACGGTCACGGGCAAAGCCAAAGGCTACGCAGACCGGGCAATCATGTTCCGCGCAATGACCAGCTTTGTTCCGCTGCTTATCTTCCTGCCCCTGGCCGGCACAAGAGAATATACGCCCATTTTTTTTCCTCTTGTAACGCCCGGTAACCATGGACGCATAGGCGCGACATGCTCCGCTCAGACTGGTGCCGGGCACTTTGGGTATATTTGTTCCCGGTTCACGTACTATGCTGTTGTCAACGCGGCCCAAGCGATAGCCGCCTGTTCCAACGTGAATTGGATCAAGCGCCATGGCATAATAGGTCTCTGTTTTTGCCGGTTGGCTCATCTTCCATCCTCCTTTAACTTTCGTTTAAATAAGCTGTGATACAGGAAAAATACATCCTCTAATCGGCCGGAAACTAAATCCTGTACCGCCAAGCCATCCAATCCCTCATTGCTGATAATTGCTTCCGCCAATTGCCGGTATTGTTCGGAGTCAGAGCCCCATTCGCTGCGTTTTATCATTAACAGGGTTACAATACCTTGTAACCGATTATCGGTTAAGCCTTTAGCTCTGGCCAATTGCTTCAGCTTTTCCCAAATCCCTTTTAGCCAATCCAATTCTTCAAGAGGCTGAACCTTCGTCCCAGCCTCAAAACGGCAGGCAGAAGTATCCAAGTACAACCATGTAAAGTACGAAGGTGTAAAGCGAATCACATCGCCTTTTTGCACATCACTGACGTAAATCCACTGTTGATTTTCAAATTCAAACTGTGTTCGACCCGAAGGCGGGTTGCCACTTGCGTCGTGAATTACGTTGACATAAGGATACCAATCGTCGGGGGTTCTGCCATCACCCATAACAGTGCTTACACGCCAAAGCAGGTCTTCATCTTTAAAACTTATCTCTTGCCACTGATAAAAGTGCGAGTGGATTAAATGTTCAGGCAGGCAGTCTCCATTCATAAGGGAACGCTTGCAATTATCGGCAACAGTGTACTCTCTCCCTTGATCTTCATCCGCTAATGGATACTTGAGCATGCGGCGTCCGGCATCAATAGCGCTGAAAAGCGGTTGGCGGCAATTAAAGAAAATTATGCCCAAAAGCATAGGCAACCGGTTGCGAACCTTGCTCATCTCCAGCTCGTAGCGATGGCTTATTTTAGTTGCTACATCCAAAGCTGCATCCGCCGGAACCAAGGCCATGAAGGAAGCAGGTTGTGCGAACAGAGGAATTACCGGCAAATAATCCTCCGCAATCACTTTAGACTGGTCTCTATCTATTTTAGCTGCTCCCAGGGACGAACGACGCTGACCGCTGCCACTCGGCTCAAACAACGGCAACTCTTCCGGCAATCGGTCCAGCAAGGTTTTTGCATCTTCTGCCCATCTTTGCAGGTTATCGGCTGTAAGTAAGCATCCGCCATCTTTATCATCCCATACCACCGCCAAGCGCCGGTTATCTATCTCGGCCTCGTATGCGTGACCGTCCCCCAGAATACCATACAAATCGGGGGCATTTTTTATGGCAATGGACAACCGTTTTCGATCCGACCTGACCGTATCTCGAATATCCTTTTCTAATACCTCCTGCCAAAACTGCTGTGTAGTACTCCAAACGCGCTGGATGCGGGCAAAGGAAGGGTTTTTTTTAATATAACGCCTGGCTGGATCACTGTTGGAGGGATCTTGGGAGGCCAAAAGAGTTTGTACCATATTTCCATTCAACCATTGTTTCAAACCAAATTTGCCCACAACCAGGGCCAGGCGGCCATTCTCATCGGCCACTTCATCCAACCAGATGGTCATTTCCCAAGGCTTTCTATCTTTGTCACCAATCTCATGGCGAACCTGAGCCCATTCCCTTGCTCTTTTCCCCCGCCGCTCCAAACAAACATAGCAAATATTACGCTGCTCAGCTTTACGTTTCTGGTTATTGCTTGGTGCGCCCCAGCCCTGCGGACGCACACCGCAGACTGTGCAAATGTCGGCCCCATCTCCACTCCACCATCGCTCTAAGCTGTCCCGGAATGGAGCTATTGGGGGTAGAGGTTTCGAGAGGATCTCATGTAAAACCTCTGCTTGCTTATGGGCTTTTGTAACATAAATACGCGGATGAAGTTCCTCTTTCAATTCACTATTTCTGAATGCTTCCAAAACATGGTTTTCTATAGACTCATGCAGCTTTCTCCCTGCATTATCACCCTTCAGGGAAGGTACAACAAACGCGCTGCCATTTTCGTCCCGATATACTTCGTTGCCTAACGGAAAAGTCTCTTCGAGCAACACCCTCACATTATCCAGCGCATCCTGCAATGCAGCCTGTCGTCCTAGAAGATCGCTTATCGCCGGTGCCCTCTCCAGAAAGCGCAATCCGTCAAATCCAATATGGAGCATTCGCCATCGAAAATCGTGATCGATATATTTACCCTGCAAGCTCTGCGAGCTTTCTCCCTTTCGAATCCCTCGTATCTGCCCATCTATGATAGAACCGGCAAGAGCAGATTTAAATAAAGCGGCCACGCTGCCTGCCCAAATAGCCAGGGTCACTTCATTTATTGGCCTTCGTGTGTCACCAAGTCCATATTTAAATGCAATCAGGGTATCATGAATGAGCTTGCGCGGGTTACTTAACCCAGCTATATGAATAGGCAACGAGATAAGTCGGGCATCTAAACTCGTATGCGGATCTCCAAGGGTAAACATTGCAGTTTCAAAACCAAAGACCGTACTGGTCAAAATATTTGGAAAACGTTGTTCTTTCATGCCTTGAGATTTTCTTATTTCCTGTTTGTCGTGATGGGCTTCATGATGGCACATTCCCAGTACTGCGGGCAGCCACCCGCTTTTCCCTTCTAGTATGAACTCACGGTTTTTATGAGAAGCAAAACCCGGAGTTCCAAGCATGATTAACTCGGCCAACGTGTATTCTTCTTGGTGAACAGCTACCTTGGTCTTTTCCAGCAACTCCTTGAATGCTGCGGGAAGAAAATCTGCCGCCTTAGGTGTACCTGCCAAACAAATTTTATTTACTATATCAGGCTTGCTGAGATTTCCTGCTCTGGAGCTAAGTTTTATAAGGGAAGCAGGGTTGTCTACCACATATTTATAAGAATGAGCGGTTGGCCAAGCATCAATGCCACCAATACTATTAGCTTCCATATGCAGGTCACAAAACTTGCCCACATCATGCAGGACAGCGGCAAGCTCAGCCAGTAAGATATTATACTGTTCCTTTTCCAGAAACTCTAATTTGTTAACTCCACCGGACATGACACACCTCGCCTGCCAAGGAAGAAAGTCTTGACACTTGCCATTGCCCCCCATTGGTTACAATTTTGCCTTCCTTGATTTCATCTTCCGCTTCACCAAAACCGCTGGATTTCTTGGCCGCAAAGCCGTATCTCAACATCAGCTCCCGCAAAGATTCCGCTATTAAGGCCAGATCCTCTCTCGCTGTGTCCTCGGAAATATCTACATGCGGCGCGTAAAGCAAGGAGAAATAACCGGTAGCCCCGGGCGGTACACATTCAATGTAGATTGGTCTCTTGCCGGCCCGCGTTATCCGCTCATGAGGATTAATAAGCTCCAAGCCGATACGATCGAAAAAGGTAGGGTAAAAATATAGGCATCCGGCATAACTTTTTATTTCTTCTGAATAATAATCAAATCGTTCTTTTAGCATTGCACGGAACAGATGAGCAGCTTCTTGCGCTTTGTCTGCTGGTTCCAGCCTATCCAGGTATTGTTCATCTTTCTCGTTGCCAAACAAAAGCGACAAGCGCAGGCGACCTTCCGCCAGCTCCTTCGGATCATGATCTTCTTCCCAGCGGAGAACAAGCAGCCGCTTGGCTGTCCAACCTAAATTTCCTTTCCAGGAACCTCCGGCAACTGAAGGCACTTTGAAAACCTTGTCCTTGCGCACAGGATTATCGCAGATATGAAAGATCTCGTCATCACGGCTTATATATGGAGTGGCCAGTGTAAATTGAAAATGAAAGAAAGCAGAATATGATGGAAGAGCAGCAAAATCAGGAACAGCCGGCTTCCAGAGCCCCAACCGCTCCATTCGTTGCTTCTCTTTGACAATTACCTCTCGAGTGTAAGGAGATTTAACTGGATTGGTTGCAAAGATAAGGCTCTTGTAGCCACCCTGTTTATGCGTTCCAGTACGAGCATGTTCTTTAACGCGACTATATTTACCCAACGCTCCGGCAAGAAGTGCAATACGGATGGGAATGACCAGATCAGGATTATTTACGATCTTATAGACATCGTCCTTATGATTGCAAGGGTAATTTACGTAAAGATCGTAACTCACTACGCTCCTCCTTCTTTCTTATCTGATTCCAATAATTCTCTTAAATATTCAAATCCATCCTTTTTTGCAGAATCCATAGTGTGCCATTCTTCAAGTTGTGGCACTGGCATGGACACCTCAGACCAAGTCGACGTGTCTTTCAAAGCATCTTGTAAACTATTAAGAAATTTATCCCGGTTGAAACCAATTTCTAGAGGCATCTGGCTGGGCACCCAGCCCCATATGCGGAATTCCCATTCGCCGCTTTCCAACCGATACGCATGCGACACATTAATTTTTGAGGCAATCCGTTCCCACTCCTGGCCTCGCGGTAAACTCGACTGACAATTTTTACACCAGTAACTACGTTTGTCATACTTGTTTCGCTCAATCCATGAACTACAGCAATGGGGGCATACGGTTTCAGTAGTACCAAACAGGTAATTTTTTTCTGATGGCGTTAATGTGCTATCCCAGAGATAGCGCAGGTAGTTTCTTATTGCGGGAGCCAGAGGAAGTAAACCCTTATTTACAATCATAGATAAATTTTGCTCAACACTTTTACTTTTTTCGTTATTTTCATTATCATTATTATCATATAAGTTTACTTTCAAATTACCGTTAACTACTTCTCCCGACACGGCCAGATCAATGCCACTAATCTTTTTCCACCATTCACTATTATCTTTTGGAGCCTTAAAGCGGAGCTTGGCAAAAAAGAAATCCCGTAAATCAGGAAGCATAGAATCTCTGTTAGCTTCTCTTTTTAGTGATCGAATATTATTTAATGCTTCCTCGACAGCCAGAGGCTGGGCATTTTCACGAACCATTAGGACACCATAACCGTTTGACACTTTGCCCCCGATAGTTGCATGTCGATCAATAAGAGCCATTACAAGGCGCAAGCAAGATAGGTCTTGTTTCCCCAAAGGTACGAACTGCATGGAAATGTTATTACCTGTCATACTGCCTCCCACCAGGAACCATCTTCCGGCATAATAATGTCCTTTACGTTCATGAATACGTCCGCTGGGAAATGGTATTAAATCGGTCCTGCCGCTCCCCAGCAAGGCTTCTCCACCCTTCAGCCTTATTCTAAATTGTCGCTGCCATCCTGTCGCACCAAAAAATATACAAGCCTCACATAGACCATTTTCACGGGAGCATCGCTCTTTCGGGTTACCTGAAGTGGGGTTGCATACATTAACCCCCAGCCCTCTTAAAATGGCTTCATACCACCAGCGCAAACTGCCCACTATGTTTGTTTCATGAATACGATCCATATGGCTGCTTACTACACTGCCAGTCCACAGCGGGGTTAAAGTTTTTACCTTAAACTCCATAACCAATCTCCCTGCAAGCTAAGGTTAATTAGATTGCTTTACCATCAAGGTTTTTACTTACCTCTACTCCAGAAAAACTCATTTGGTTGATTATTTTTAGCTTATCCAATTTTGCCTATTGATGTAAAATATTCTACAACAATGCCTAGCGATCCTTTATCCTATTGTCATTAAATAACTGTTTATGTAAAAAAAGCGGTTAAAAAGGCTTATAGCAGCTTTTAAATATTTGCAAGTAGCTAGTGGAGCGTTCTTCTCTGCGTCGGTAGTGAGTGGCATGATCTCCAGGTTCACAAACATTTTCCCCATGGATTTGATTTTTTCGCTTCCAGTTATAGATATCCAATCTCTTTGTGAGATTAAGGTAACAATTTTTATTATAGCAACACTGGTGTGACAAATATGGTCATACATGGACAAAAAGGAAATAATTTTTTGGCTTTTACTTTAGCGGTAATTTTGCCTGGTCTTATCCAGTTCGGATTCGATCTCCTTT
>DUNX01000113.1 GCA_012839115.1 Bacillota bacterium | reverse complement strand
TCTGCATTGGCGCGACTTGAAACTTGAAAAAGTCTCCCAGGCCCATTTTTGCTATAGTCCACTCAAACTGGCCGTAAACGGTGTCCCTTAGCTCATTCTGGTATCTTCTGGTAACGACAGCGTTTGCTTCTGGGTCTTTTAACAATCCTAGTAAAATCTGTATGCTGGTAAAGGTTGATTTTGTAGAACCCCTGCCGCCTTTAAGCCATATTTCGTCAAATTTCTCCGCTTTTATCTCTTTATGCAGCCTAAAAAACGAAGGAGCAATAAGCTCTGATAGCCTAATCTCCGTCATCTATATCGTCTACTATCTTTATCCCGATTTCTCCGCTGTGTTCTATGTCGAGTCTTTTGCGGCCCCACCTTTCAGGATAGCGTCTTTCTAGGAAAGTCGCTATTGCCTGCCAGTTGTCTGGCATATGCTTTTGCCACATGGCTACCATCCGGACCTCTGCTTCTTGTTCTGCCTTTTTTATGGCCTCCATAAACTCCCGGTATTTCCCGGATTTAGCTTTTTCCCCTCTAACCATCCACGCCCGAAAAGTAGAGTAGCCAATACCTGCGTAACCGCAAGCAGCTTCATAATAGTTTCCGGCCCTGATTGCCTCTGTTAATCTCTTTGTAACTTCAGGAGTTAATTTGCTTGGCCTCGCCATATCTAATCACTCCTTTACATAGCGGGCATTTTTAACAAGCCTCGTGTTTCTGTAATTTTCAAAATAGTCCCCATTCCGCAAGTTTTTCAAAACCGCCCCTGGCGTTAATGATATGGCAAACCCCATGTCCAACTAGCACCTCGACGGCAACCTTCGGGTCTCTTTCTTTTCTATATGCCAAGTCAACAACCGCTCCAGCGATTCTGTCTGCGATTTTATCTGGATGACACGGATTTACTTTCTCAATCATAATAGCACCGCCTTTTGCCCGGTAAGATTTTCCCACCGCTTTACGATAACATCGCAATATACCGGGTCTATTTCCATCATGTAGCAAGTACGGTTTAGCTGTTCGCATGTCATCATTGTGCTGCCGCTGCCTCCGAATGTATCAAGGACAATCTCCCCTGGCCGGCTGCTGTTTTTGATTAGCCGTTCAAGTAGTTTAAGCGGTTTCATCGTCGGGTGCTCTGCGCTGCGCATTGGCTTGTCCTCATTGATAACGGTTGTGCTCACCTTGTCGCTGAATATCTCCGTCAGGAGTCTCACCAACTCTGCCTTTTTCATCTTCTTGAAATCCAGGCCTTTGTCCTCAATGACCGTTGCCTGTGTCCGATCGTCAATAAAATAGTGCGCTGCTCCGTCCTTCCACCCATAAAGGCAAGGCTCATGTTTCCAATGGTAATCCTGACGGCCCATTACAAAGCTGTTTTTGTTCCAAATCAAGCATTGGCGCACTTCCCAGCCCACATCACGGCAGGCTCCCCTGAAATTATAGCCTTCGCTATCGGCGTGCCAAATATAAAAAACGCCTCCCGGTTTCAGCGCATTGTCTGCACACTTGAAGGCATCAACCAGAAATTTTTTGAATTGAGCATCTCCCATGTTATCGTTTTTTATGGTTTGACCATTAGCTCCTTTGTAGTCCACGTTGTAGGGAGGATCGGTAACTATTAGGTCTGCGAATTTACCTTCCGTGAGTCGGCTCACGTCATCTGGCTTCGTTGCATCGCCGCATAGCAAGCGGTGCCGGCCCAAAATCCATATATCCCCCGGTTGTGTTACTGGTATTTCCGGGATGTTTTCTTCGGGGTCGAAGTCATCTTCCTCGACTTCGCTTTCCTCGGGTGCAAACTGTGCTATTAAGTCCTCTATCTCGCCCATATCAAAACCAGTAAGTTCTAAATCGAATTCCCCAGTGTCCAGCTCCTGCAGCAAGTCTTTTAACTTCGGCAAGTCCCATTCGCCAGATATTTTATTAAGTGCTATATTTAAAGCCTTTTCTTTCGTTGCATCAAGATCTACTACAACACAATCTATTTCCTGTATGCCCTGGTCCAGAAGTATTTTATACCGCTGGTGACCGCCGACAATGTTTCCGGTGCGCTTGTTCCAGACGATAGGTTCCACATATCCGAACTCCTGCATTGACCGCTTGAGCTTCTCATACTCCGGATCGCCCGGCTGTAAATCTTTTCTCGGATTATATGCAGCAGGCTTTAGCTGGCCTATTGGGATTTTACTTACCTGCACTTTCTACAACCTCCTATACAAATCAAAAGCCGCCCTACCGGCACAAACCGGTACAAACCGGTACAAACTAACTAGTAACCTGTTGGTGGCTTCTCAAATATTGCAAAATTAACGCCGCCTTATCTTCTGAGTAAAATTCCTGTTTAGGATACCAGTCCCAAAAATCAGTACTCCCTTTACTTTTGTTGCATGTTTCGCAAGCCGGCACAATATTACAGGCGACGTAAGCCCCGCCTTTGCTAAGAGGTA
>DUNX01000112.1 GCA_012839115.1 Bacillota bacterium | reverse complement strand
TTTATTTAACATTGAACATCGAGTAGAATTATTTTCCTCTCAAAGCCGCCCCTCTCTACTCTCTTCTTTTCTGCCATTTCTAACAATTCGGTGAGGGATATTCTATAAGTTTTGCTTAAGGATAAAATAACTTCAATTATATCAGCCAATTCTTCCGGATCGTTGTTTTCAAGTAATTCATTTACTTCTTCCGATAGTTTCTGGTAGAGGAGGGTTTGATATTCAGCATCATCGGCTATGCGTACCCTGGCAATTTTCCCTGAAGCTTTAATGATTTCAGGGATCTTGTCCCTGACCAGCTTGTTATAAACCTTTGCCTGGCTTTCACCCTCCTCGGGGTAGGGCACCATGCTTTTCTTGATTCTCCTGATGCCTCCCCTGGGGTCAGGAACATCACCCTTGTAGCGAGGGATGATATGCAAGTGCAAGTGGAAAATGGTCTGGCCGGCAGCGGCACCCACGTTAATGCCAATGTTGTAACCGTCTGGGTTATACCTTGCACCGAGAATAAATTTTACTTGGAAAACAAGTTCATTCATTGCAGAGATCTCTTCGGGAGTGGCTTCAAAAAAATCAGACACATGTCTTTTCGGCACAACCAATACATGGCCTTCGTTTACCGGAAATTTGTCGTAGAAGGCCTTGGCCAGTTCGTTTTCGCAAATAAGTTCCGTATCACGCTTGGCGCAAAATATACATCCTTTCATCAAATTACCCTTCTTCCCTAAAGCGCTTTCTAAAGTAATCAATTCTACGGTACTCGAGAATATCTTTTACGTGGGCTGCCAGTGTAGCTCCCAAAAAATTGGAAAGGCTATCATCGAGATAAAAATTACGGTTTATTTCGTCGTAGTGAAAAAACTTCCCCTTTGACAAAAAGTGAACCGGATTCTTGCGGGCCAAATCCGTGAACTTGGAAAGATCCCAACTGCGCCAGTCCCTGTTGGCCTTATCTCGAAAATCTTTCTGGTGGGTTTCATTATCTTTGTAAAATTTCATAAAGCTTTTACCCACTGTTTCCAAAGATATTAAACGGGAAATACCACCTTTTTCGTTAAGAAGAGCACCGATGGTAGGTATTTTATATGCTTTTGTCATGGCCGTCTTTTCAATTTCTCGTAAAAACTCTTCTGCAGGTGTATCCAACCAGGTTTCTTCTATAGGGTCAAGCTGGTCCAAATCGTATAGAAACCTGAGCCATCCTTCCTTGAGGTATTCCCTGATAGGAATATCTGATCCTTCGTAGATATCCACCCTGGTAGGCCTTCGCTTTAATTCAGCTTTAAGGCGAAAATAATCATTCTGCATCCTCTTTTTCAGCGGGTCATTTCGGGCCAGGGTTTCAAACAAATCTATTATCCTAAAATCAAATTGCACATCACAGCCCTCGGGATAGTCTGCTTCATGCCATCTCCTTGTTCGCCTGTCAACCATGGGGTTCTCACCGGCAAGAAGAGCAGGAATATAGTGGGCCCTCTTGTAGTTACCGATAAAGTCAAGAACGGTAAGATATTCTTTTCCTCTTGCCTTCCGCAAGCCCCTACCCAGCTGCTGCAGGAAAACAGTAAACGATTCCGTGGGACGGAGGAACATTACCGTGTCCAGTTCGGGAATGTCCACTCCTTCATTAAAGATATCAACAGCAAAGATAACGCTAATCTTGCCTTCTGTCAGGTCGGAAATGGCTTTATCACGGCTTAAACTGTAAGGTGTTTCAGGACCGCTGTGAACTGCAGCTGCTTTGATGCCCTTCTCAGAGAAGTATTGCGCCATATAATTTGCGTGTGATATGCTGGCACAAAAACCTAGGGTACGTTTTCCGGCCATTTTTTTGTAGTTTTCCAGGATCAACGACGCCCGCTCTTTTCGTGACAGTTCTCTTTCCAACTGCTCGATAACATATTTACCGTTTCTATATTCGATGGTGTTGTAATCTGTTTCATCATAAATACCCAAATACCTGAAAGGTGTTAAAAGCCCCCTGTTAATGGCATTTTTAAGGTTGATTTCATAAATGACGTTATCATCACAAAGCAAGTAGATATCCCTGTTATCAGTTCGATAAGGTGTTGCAGTCAGACCCAGCAAAAATCTAGGCTTGAAATATTGAAGTACTTTTAGGTAACTGTCTGCCGCAGCGTGATGAAATTCATCAATCACTATATAGTCAAAACTATCTTCAGCAAAATAAAGGGAGTAGCTTTCTCTACTAAGCGACTGAATTGAGGCATATATGTTTTCCGGCTCTGTATCTTTATAACCTCCATAAAACCGTCCGTGAGCCCTGGCCGGCTGGACAGTTTTAAATGTTTCCTCCGCCTGCTTGAGGATCTCTTCACGATGGGCAATAAAAAGGACCCGCTCATATTCGGCTGAATCAAAAGCACTAAGGTATGTTTTACCTACACCCGTAGCAGCAATTACCAGTCCCTTGTTAATGCCTTCTTCCCTGGCCCGGTCCAAGTAATAGAGTGCTTCTACCTGTGCTCCGATGGGTTCAGGTTTGACAGTCTCTCTGCCCATAGACTGGGTTGCAGAAAATGATGGCCTGCGCCAGTTGAGAGCGTACTGCTTAAGGTTTTCCTCAGTTACGGGTTCAGAATGATTGAAGAAAAGGTCATCAAATGTTTCAGAAAAGCGGTCATAGTCGGCAGGAGCTTGACTTCTAAAGAAACGATAATTCCACTCCACCCCCCATGTAAGGCCAGTATAGCTGATGTTGGATGATCCTATGTATATTTCACAATCTCCCTCATAGTCAAAAAGATAGGCCTTGGGATGGAAAGAACGTAGGGTATCAGTAAAAAACCTGATTTGGAGTTTGTTGCCGAGAGCATCTAACAGGTGGTAGATGGCAGACGGTTCAGTTATAGAAAGGTATCTGCCGGTTAATATCTGAATAGGCACACCCTTGCCGGCTGCCGACTGTAACTGGTGAGAAATTAGCTTGGCGCCCGATTCAAGCAAGAATGAAACAATAAAGCGAATTCGCTTCGCTTTTAAGATCGATTCATTAAGATGATTTAATAGGTGGTCGTTGCAACCGACAATTGCGTTGTTAATATAGCCACATCCCAAAATTTCTATATTTTGCAGATAGATTATTTAGATTCGTCAACTAAATTATAGCAAATTAACAAACAAGATCAAATTTTTAGCATATTGTTTAGAAGGTAACTGCTGGAATAAACCCCAGTTAAATAATGCCTGTAATTTTGTCTCCGACCAGTCTTGTTATAAAACTCCACCTTCTCTGCTATTTACATCATTTTAACCCGGTGAATCTTTTCTAACAATTCAACTGCCAGTAAATGAATTGGTTGCAAAATTTGCAGGAAAACGTTGCATTTTGTTGAACATAAAGCAACCATGAACATACCCCCAAAAAAACGTATTTTTTTTAAGTTCTTTACAATTAACCGTTATAATTAAAGCCATACTCCTTGAGCCTGTTGGCACAAGCTGTTCTAATCTCTTCACTAAAAAGTTCCTTGTACTCCTCTTTAAGCACTAACGCCTCAACCGAAAGATCAAGCCGCTGATTCTCCCATAACTTGATAAAACCATCAGTAGCCCCAGGCTTGGAAACTAAACTAACTGCAGTAGCCACACCCCCCATCTCAGAAAGCATCTGAAGGAATCTTGTTGCTTTATAGCCAATTTCCTTATCCGCTCTGTAATAAATCTCTTTCATTTGCTCAAAAAATTTTTTCTCCAGTTCGTTCATCCCATCCTACAACCCCCTAATGTAAAATTACGGTATTGAGAATTGAAGAAATAAAAAAGAAAAGAGAAATAACCTTAAATCTTGCTTTTCCCCTCACCTAACCTTTCTGCTCGTTCAAAAGTTCACTCGGGCTTCTTAAGGTGGAATTCAACAGCGTATAGCCGTAGTTCAACATTTTCTAGTACGCTTAATGCGTAGTGGAGCGATTCATCCGCTTCGCGGCAGATAATCAACCCGTGTACAACCTCACCCTCTGCTGCCAGATGATGCTTGACCCATCCGATGTAGCGCAAGAGTTGACCGACCGTCTGATCACTTGTCTGCCCGCGCTTTAGCTCTACTACAAGCCAACGCGGCTCACTTCTATGCTTGGCTAGTAAATCAATACGGCCCACATCACAGGGGTACTCGTATCCTGCCTCCTCGTCTCCGGGCTCCTGGTAAAGAGCCCATTCCTGGCCAAGTTCCAGGCGATCCCAGTTGTCCCGCAAGAATTCATGAAGATGCCGTTCAAGACCGAATCGTTGCTCGTTCTTGTCTAACGCATTGGAAAATGGCTGCTCGCAAATGCCAGATTCTTGATTAAGATACCACCATAGAGCATCCAACGTCCAAAGGTCAGTCTGGAGCATATCTCGAAGTTGAAGTAAAATTTGATTGATTTTGACATACCGGCTGCCGAAAGATTCGTTGCGGTCGAACGATGGCCAGATGTCCAGCTGTTTCATGCTAGCTTCAGAGCGGTTGTTCCACACGCCGTACCTGTCAGGATATGCGACTAGGAGTATAGCTGTAGCAACATTCTTGCCCATCCCGGAGACCATTTCGATAGCTTGATCCAGCCGGTTCGCTACAGGTTGATTTTCATCAACAAGTATTGCCAGGGCTTCACGGAGCCGATCCATATCGGCGCACATCCGTGGTCCTTGCCGATGAAGTCCCGTCCAATGGCGATTGTTCTCAATTAATAGAAAACTGCGAAATCCCTCTTCGGTGATAGCAGTTACATGCTCGGGAGTAAATACGGTCTGGAATCTTGCCAATACAGCATCTTTGGGGTCCACTATATCTTTATAGATATCAGTATTTCTGAAGCTTGCAAGGGCTTCGCGTAACTTTCCAAGCGAATCAACAGGTATAACTGCAGCTTTATCTTTCATCCTATTACCTCCTTTAAGCATCCCCTAATTTCTTGGAGGAAATCTTTAAGGTTTTACTCAGCGGCACTCAAAAGGCCTCATTTACCTAAGAAATGATTGCCAAAATCAAGCGGACTACCAGGTGTATAGATTTATTCACAGTCTTTTACATAATTACGTTAAAAAGCTACACAATCCTGCATATTTAGAAATATTAGTTCTTTTGTCAGCAACTCGCGATACATCAGGGAGAACTAAAAAGAAGAGATTCTTCGCTGAGCTCAGAATGACACATTAAGGGGTTCGAATTACATAATGTGAAGGCTTCCAGCGCTATTATAGACATAAAAAGGCCGGCCCTAAAAAGATGGCCGGCCGGCAATGTTATCTTTCTATTTTTTCTATCTTTCACCCCACGGAGGCACGGGGAAAACAGCTTCGGATGTGGCAAGTTCTTTTGGAGCAATTACCTCCTGCTTCCCATTTTGCCACTGCATCAGCACCTGGTAGTCGAAGCCGGCGTGCGGTGAAGTTCTGCTTTGATGGAATTTCAGGGGGCCCAGAGGCGTATCCCAAGAGCCGTTTTCCAGGGCAGCAATTATGGCTTCTTTATCCGTGCTGCCGGCTTCATCAATTGCCTGGGCTATGGTCAGCAAGTTGACATAAGCCATGACCGCCCAGTAAGTCTTCGGTGGTTCTCCTACAGCCGCGGTATAATCTTCTACGAATTTTTTAGTTTCCGGGGTGGGAATGCTTGAGCTCCACATACCGAGGGCGGTCATGTACTCACCTTCAGGGAGGTCGCCAAATCCGTCAGGCCAGCCCGGTGTATATCCCACGGTTAGCTTGGGACTGTAATCGACCTCTTTCATTTGCGTAGCTATTGTTGTCGCATCTGCAGGATAACCGATCCAGATGAAATAATCATGTTCAATGTTTTTAGCCTGGGTGAGTACGGAACTTAAATCGGCGCTTCCGCTTTTGAACGGCAGAGTCTTGACCAATTCGAATCCCTGTGGTACCAATATATCTTCAATCATCCCAATATTGCTTGTGCCAAATATTCCGTCTTCATGAGCCAGTACAATTTTACCGGGACCGCCGACCTCGATCAAGGCTTCTCCCAGTGATCTCACGTTGTCATATTCCCAGGGGTGATAATGGAAAAACCATTTGGCATCACCAAAGGCATTTTCAACTGAAACGGAAGCCCCCCCGGTGCAGCCGAAAATGGGTTCATAACGGGACATCGGTTCTGCCAAAGCAACGTCAACAGTGCTTGAGATTGTACCCAGGATGATTTCCGTGTTGTCCCGGGTGACGAGTTTCTCCAGGGCAGCTACTGATGTGGCAGGATCTCCTTTGCCATCTTCAAAAATTAACTCAATTTTCCTGCCGCCTAAAATCCAACCGTCATCCTCGATCTCTTTCAAGGCAGTTAAATAGCCGTTGCGCATTTGCTGCCCGGAATCTGCTGATGGACCGGAAAGCGGTATAATGATCCCTACTTTAACGGCTTCTTCTTCCCCAGTCTTCTTCGCGGTACAGCCTGCCAGCAAAGCCAACATGCAAACAACCAACAGTACTGCCAACCCAATCTTCTTCACTTTTGTCCCTCCCTTATTGAACTGGTATTTAAAATATTCACACTGCCAGGTAAGCCCTTTTAATTTCTTCATGTTCCATTAACTCGGAACTCGTTCCCTTGAGCACAATATGGCCGTTTTCTAAGACATAACCCCTCTCAGCCAACTTCAAGCTTCGCTTCACGTCCTGCTCGACGAGAAAAATAGCTACGCCATTTCCCATCACCTCCCTTAAAGCTTTAAAAACGTTATCCACCACTGCCGGGGCCAATCCCATGGAAGGTTCATCGACCAGTAAAAGGCGCGGGCAGGTCATCAATGCCCTGGCTATAGCCAGCATCTGTTGTTCGCCGCCGGAAAGTGTTCCCGCCAACTGGTTGGCTCTTTCTTTAAGAATTGGGAATAAGTTTAATACGTAATTCATCGTGGCCTCTTTTTTCCGCCAGGCCTCCGGGGAACAGTTTGCCCCTACCTCGAGGTTTTCGCGCACAGTCATTTGGCCAAAGATATTTCTGCCTTCCGGCACATGTGTCATCCCGAGCCTGGCTATGCGTGCCGGCAGCCAATTGGTGATTGAAATCCCTTGAAATTTAATTTCGCCCTGCATCGGCTTCTCCAGCCCCGAGAGCAATCTCAAAGTAGTCGTTTTGCCTGCGCCATTTGCGCCGATAAGGCAAACGATTTCTCCTTCATGGACAGTCAAATTCAGGTTCCAGATAACCTGCAGCGAACCATATCCTCCCGACAAGTTGGTTACTTCCAATATGGGAGTGTTCATTGCGCTCCCGTCTCCTCTCGCCCTAAATAAGCCTCAATTACCCTCTTATCGCCGGCAACGTCTTCATAGCAGCCCTCGCAAAGTTTTTGCCCATAATTCATGACAATTACCCTTTCACACAGCTCGCGGACCACGCGCATGACATGCTCAACGAGAATCACTGTAATCCCTTCACGGTTGATGCACCTGATCAGCTTCAAAATCCTATCGCATTCACCTGGCAAAAGACCGGCCATCACCTCGTCCAGCAGCAGCAGCTTTGGACTGGTAGCCAGAGCACGCGCTATTTCCAGCAGTTTCAAATCGGGTGTTGTGAGATGTGCAGGATAGAGATCTTTTTTAATAGAAAGGCCAACCTTTTCCAATATCTCCTCGCTGTATTTTTTTACAACCCAGGGGCGGACAGTCTTGCTATTGCCAAAGACCGCAGCAATAGCCACATTATCCAATACTGTCAGTTCTTTAAAAGGCTGGCATATTTGAAAAGTACGCCCTATCCCCATGTGGCAGCGTTTGTGCGGGGATAGGGATGTAATATCTTCTCCTGAAAAGGTGATACGGCCCGCATCCAGAGGCATTAAGCCGCAGAGCAGATTAAAAAGAGTTGACTTGCCGGCTCCATTGGGTCCAATTATTCCAAGAATCTCTCCCTCCCGGACGGAAAAAGAAAGGCCGTCGACGGCTTTAACGCCTCCAAATCTTTTCTTCAGGTTTTCTATTTTAAGAATTTCCACTTCTTTTGCACCCCCACCAGGCCTTTGGGTAAAAAGAGTATTCCGGCAACAAGGATTAAGCCGTAAATAATCATATAGCCATAAGGAATTGTCACCCGCATATACTCTTCAATGATCTTCAAGACAATGGCGCCAAGGACGGGGCCCGCCGTAGAGTAAAGTCCCCCCAAAACAGCCATGACCATGCTGGCTACGCCTATAGTCAGGCTGAAAGCTTCATAAGGAATGGTGGTAGTGGTGTAATGCACGTAAAAAGCTCCCGCCAGGCATGAAAAAATAGCACTGAGGGTGAAGGAGGCCAGGCGGTAGCGGACCGTGTTTACACCCAAAACTGAAGCCGCACCCGGGCTTGTGCGCATGGCGCTGAAAGCCAAATGGTAATGCGATCTTTCCAGATATATGGAGACAACAACAGCCAGGGCCAGAATGCCGAGTATTAAACAATAGCTGTAAACCCGCATCCCTCCGAATAGGCTCGGCACACTTATGCCCATAGCTCCTCCGGTGACATTTGGCAGTTGCAATGCCACCACCAGGAGGACCTCGCTAAATGCCAGGGTAGCAATGGCGAAATATATGCCTGAGAGGCGAAGCGTGAGATAACCCAAGGCTATGGCTACCACTATGGTGAGTAAAACAGCTGCCGCAAAGCTCAAATACAATGGAAAACCTAATTTTAAAAATGTTAGCGCGCTGGTGTAAGCGCCCAAACCAAAAAAACCGGTATGGGCAAAGGAAACCAGCTCCGCTCTCGCAGCAAAGTCCCAGCTTAATGCCAAAACGGCGTACATCAGGGTTAAGATGCCCAGGTGGCGATAATATTCGCCCGTGATAAAGGGGAATATTCCCGCGAGAATAATGGCGGCAGCGACTATTACGTATTTCAGCTTAAAGTTTTTCATACTTCACTCACCCGGCTATGCCTGATTATTAGCCCCCCGAGAATCATTAAAAAGAAAATTGCTCCCGACCAACCTGTCCCGTTGGGCAGGTAGACCCCGATAAAAGATTCGGAGATACCCAGGATCAGACTGGCCCAGATTACACCATAGACATTCCCGAGCCCCGCCATTACAACCACGGCAAGACCTTTCAAGGTAAAATTAAAACCGACCATGGGCTCGGCATGGAATATTATGCTCAGCATCATTCCAGCCACGGAGGCAAAGCCGACGGCAATTCCCAGGGCGATTAAATAAACTGCCTCTGAATCGATCCCCACCAATGCGGCGCCTTCGGGCTCTTGACTTACCGCCCTGATGGACCTTCCTACGCGGGTCCGCTGGAGAACCTGGTACAATCCAACCAGTAAGACAATAGAAAGCAAGAGGATTAATAAACGCGCCGTGCCGAAATTGATTCCCCAAAAGCTGATTGTATGCGTGCGATAGGGCACAGAAATGGTCCGTATCGTTCCGCCAAAAAGTATCAGGGCAAGATTCTGCAGGAATATGGAAATACCAAAGGTTAACAAAAGCTGGTTTAGTTCACCTGCTTTAAGAACCGGCTTCACCAGGGTCTTGTAATAGACGGCCCCCAGGATAAAAAAGAGGGTAAAAACAACCGGTGTCATCAGTAAAGGATCAAGGCCGTAAGAGCTAAAAAGAAAGATGCCTAAATATGCCGCCAGCATCAGGAATTCGCCATGGGCCAAATTTAGGAATTTAACTACCCCAAAGGCCAGAGCCAATCCGCTTGCAGCCAGTGCGTAGATGCCAGAGATCAGGATACCGTTTATTAAAGCTTGGCCAAACAACTGCCCTGCGCTCACGATTTCCCCTCCGTTTGACCAATTAATTTTTTCAATTGTTAGATTTTCACAATGGCCTCGCCATTTAAAACAGTTTTTCCGGCCTGGTTTTTACAGGTAGTGCTTAAGCGCAACCTCCCCTTGTCCTCAATTATTTCTAAAACTTCAACTTCGGCTTCAATAGTGTCGCCAATTCTTACCGGAGCCAGAAAAGTCAGGGTTTGCTTGAGATATACACAACCTGGACCAGGCAACTTATTGCCAAGAACGCTGCTGATGAGAGAGGCAGTGAACAGACCGTGCGCTATCCGGCCACCAAAGACAGTATCTTTAGCATATTCTTCATCTACGTGAACCGGATTGAAATCACCGGTGATGCCGGCAAAGTTTACAATATCCGATTCTGTTACTGTTCTTCTTATGGAAGCGCGGTCTCCAACTTGAAAGTTCATTTGCATTCACCCCACAGGAGGGCGGTAGCTGCCCAGGTATAACCGGTACCGGCGCCAAACATAACCACGAGGTCTCCGTCTTTTAAGCGCCCCAGCTTTGAAGCTTCAAGCAGAGAGATGTATGCATCTGCAGATTGGCAGTGGCCATAATGATCCATAATATAAGAATGTTCCTCGGTTAGATTAAAATGGGAAAGTATTTTGAGCAGGATGGAACGCTTCATGAAAATTGGGGCAATAAAATTAATATCCTGCGGCTGATAGCCGCTTTTTTTGGCTGCCAGCTCGATGACCCTGATAAAATTGTCCAGGGTAATAGGATCAAGCCTTTCTTTCATGTCTTGAGGATTCTGAACATCCAGGTTGCGTAAATCGTAATCCAGGGTGGGATAGTGATAATAGTTTTGGGAGCCTACACCGTAGACAGCTACATCATCCGCAAATTCTCCTCTGGTGATCATGGAGCTTTCCAAAATAATATTTTTGTTGATGCCCTTAATTAATAATGCAGCCGCCGCTCCATCACCAAAATTAAACATAAAGCGGGCCCTTTGATTTGTTAGATCAATCAGATCGGCCTCCTTGGAGGAAGTGACCAGCAATACTTTATTAAGGTCGGGATCCTGCAGCATCATGCTCTTTGATACTTTCAGTGACCACACTCCCGCGGAGCATAAAGAGTGAATCTCAAAGGCGTTGGATCTGGTTGCACCTATTTCATGCTGAACTTTGGCCGCCAGGTTATACAGATAATAATCTTTATACTCGCTGCCGCAGTAAACAACAAGGTCCAGGTCACGGGGGTCGAAATCCTGTAAAGCATTCAGAGCAGCTTTAACCGCCATGTGGGATACATGTTCGTCCGGCCCGGCTTTATGTTTCTGCTTTATTCCAAATTTTTCTTCTATCACTTCCAGCGGAATGCCCGATTTCTCAGCCATATAAGCGCTATCCTGTATTCCCGGCGGCACGTACATTCCAATATTTTCAATACCGACTGTCATCGTCTTTTTTTCCATTTCCAATTACTCCCTTTGAGTTCTACGCAATTCATCTAAATTTCCAGGTCAGGCTTCCAATATCGGCTTTACTGTTCCGGTTTGCCATAAAGCTTGGCTACTTCGGCCGTTAGAATTTTGCCTACAGAGTTCTTCGGGAGTTCGTCAATGATTTGCACATATTTGGGCACTTTAAAATGGGCTATTCTGCTTCGCAAGTAGGAGATGATTTCATCTTCGGCCAGCTGCTGGCCGGGATTCAAAGAGATAACCGCTTTGCCCACTTCACCCCATTTTTCGTCCGGGACGCCAATGACACAAGCTTCGCGGATTTGCTTTAATTCATACAAAACTTTTTCAATCTCCGCCGGGAAAACATTTTCACCCCCGCTGACAAACATGTTTTTCTTCCGTCCGACAATGTAATAAAAACCGTCTTCGTCTCTTTTGGCCATGTCGCCGGTGTATACCCACGAATTGCGAAGAGTTTTTGCAGTTTCTTCTTCATTGCGCCAGTAGCCTGAAAAAATCTGGGGGCCGCTCCAGATGAGTTCACCAATCTCGTTGTCTTTTGCCTTGTTTCCTTCATCATCCACAATTTTTACCGCGGTCAAGTACATGGGTTTTCCGACAGAGCCGTGCTTCTCTTTAATTTCGTCCCAGGTTAAGTGCTCCGCCAGAACGGAGAGATTGTTTGGCCCCGCCTCAGTCATGCCGTAGCCCAAAATAAAGCGAACACCTTTGGCCCAGAATTTTTCCATAACGCTTAGCGGTGTGGGCGCAGCCCCGGCCATGGCCCAGCGCAGAGATGATAAATCGGCTTCTTCAAATTCGGGCAAGTCAATCATGGTTTTAAATATTGTTGCCGCGCCAAAACAAAAGGTCGTCTTTTCTTTTTCAATTGTCTTTAAAGCCAGCAGCGGGTCAAATTGCCTGTTAATGATAATCGTGCCTCCGGCGTGGAGAAGCGGCAGGGTCAGGAGATTCCATCCCCCCGTATGAAACAGCGGCAATAAAATGTGGGCGGAATCTGTATGGGTAATATTCCAGGTTACGATTTCGTTAAACGAGTTAAACAAAAGTGTCTGGTGCGAAAGCATGGCCGCTTTAGGCAGCCCCGTAGTGCCGCCGGTATGCAGTAACATATGAATGTCATTTAGCGTCAAGTCCAGACAAGGTTCATAATCAGCTTCGCCGGCAGAAAAGATTTCCTCGTAAGGCATGTCGTCCACTTTTTCGGAAGATACTGGGAGCACCACGTAATGCCGAATACCGGTCTGCTCCTTTAAGGCTGTAACCTTATCTTTAAAAGTATCCTCGTAAAATAGAACCTTCGGCTCTTCGTTGTGAATTAATTGAATCAGCTCCGCCGCCGACAATCTAATATTGTAAGGTACAAGGATGGCTCCAACTTTGCCCGTAGCATAATAAGCATCGATCAATTCAATGCAGTTGCGGGCCAGAAAAGCCACACGATCGTATTTTTTTATGCCGAGTTTGTTCGTTAAAAAACCGGCCAGCATGTCGGCTCTTCGATCAAGCTCGAGATAGGTATAATGCTTCTGGTTATCCAGATCATAAACAGCTCTTTTGTTCGGGGTTAGAGTTGCCCTGTGCTTCGAATAATTTCCCACCCAGTTCGCAATCATTCAAAATTCCCCCTTATTATTATTTTGGGAGTTTTTCCAGTAAAAAGTAGATGTTTTCGACCAGGCGTTCCATGATCGTGAGCCCTTCTTCATCAGATTCAGCATCGACTGCAGCCGCCGCTCCGGCAACAGCCATAGGCCAATAATCGGCGCTGACAATAATCAAGTCGTTTACTGATCCCCATAACAGCAGCTGTGCCAGAGCAAAGGTGTGCCCCGTTCTCCTGGCCACGGTAATCGGAGCCAGTATCTTGCGCGACAAGGCTGTTCCCTTCCATCGGTAGCTCTCGCCGGCCTTTTTCATCTCACTGCCAATCCAGCGGGAAACAAAACCTGTTCGGTCTAGAAAGCCTTTTAATTTGGCAGTTATACCTGCATGATGGACAGGGCTTCCTATTACCAATGCGTCAGCGCCACACATTTTGGCAAATATGTCTTGAAAATCATCTTTTGTACTGCAGTCTTTTTCTTTCACACAATGGTAGCAAGCTTTGCAAGGCGCGATTGACTTGTCAGAAAGAGTGATGAGTTCAGTTTCTGCTCCTTTAGTTGACAGCTTGCTGAGCACAAAACCAACCAGATACTCAGTATTCCCCTTTACCCTTGGACTACCGCTTATCCCCACTACTTTCATTTGTCAAAGTCTCCTTTTTAATAAACTGAGAGTTTTGTCATTGAATATGTAAAAACATAACACCTGAACCATGTCTCATGTTTTTATAATATCACGGCTATTGCGATTGTCAAGCATAATTTTTATTTTTATATCCTTTGCTCTAGTGTTAACTTTTGCTATCACTGGACTAGAGCAATATTGCTAAATAATAAAAAAACTGCATCTTTACAGCGATGCAGTTTTATGTTTCTGTTTTACAAAATAAAAAGTTATTTGTCTAGGCCTTTTCGAATGCTCCCTCTTTAATAAATTTCAAAACATCATGAAGCACATGTTCCGGAATCTTTGCTTTTTCCCATATTACCCAGCGAAGCCCAACAAAATTAGTTATACCCATAAAACAGTAAGCCAGAACCTCGGGATCTATTTCTGCTACTTCACCTTTTTGTTGAGCTTCAGCTAATCCCCTGACATACCCCTCTCCAATAGTCACATAATATTCTTTGAAAAGTTCTTCATCAACCATCTGTGCCTGCCAAATTATTTTATACAGGTTGGGATGTTCAGCAATAAAATCAAAAAAAGTTTTGAACCCCACATGCTCGGCTTCAAACCTGCTTTTACAGTTCTTAATATTTAAGGCAATTTCCTTGCGCAAATCCTTGCTCAGGATTCTTACAAGGTAACGAAATACTCCGATTTTGTCTGAAAAATAAATGTAAAAAGTACCCGGGGCAATTCCGGCCAGTGCACAAATGTCAGTAATCGAAGTGTTATAATATCCTTTCTCTCCAAAATACTTCTCCGCGGCAGAAAGTATCTTTTCTAATGTTTCCCATCCTCTACTGGTCTTTGGTAAATTAACTTCACTCAAGATAAAATCTCCTTATTCCCACGATTAGGATTCAAAATCCCTCACAAATAAGCAAAACGGCCATTCAACCGCCAGAGCCGTAAGAGGCAGCAGCAGCGCGAAATCTAACGGATTTTAAAAAGCCGCCGGCTTTTTGATTATATAATAATAATTTTTAACATTCAACCCTGCCAGACAGTCAATTATCTTTGTAAAGAATCAGTCCCAGCAAGCACCTCTACGAGCTGCATCTCTTCATTTAAAAACTAAACCAGCCGCCGCAGTTCTTTAGGTGCGCTATCAGTAAACAAAGACAAGACGCACCCGGTGATTCCGCAAATTGTCCTCGACAATATTCCAAAACTCCTCTATGTCCGCTTCTTCATCCTCTTTCAGCCTGCGTATTTCTTCATCCAGCGATTTCCCGTATTTTTGGGCTGTTTCAGGAGCAGCCTGGCGAAGCTTATCCATGCTCCAGTACTCAAGGCCGTTGGCGGCGTACTCCAGCATCTGGGCTACCACTTCATGGCGCGCCTAAGTATCTAGTGAACGCTTGCATTCAACAAAGGTGGGAAATTCCATCCTGGTCCAGGAAAAGGTGATCGAGGCTCCAGCGCCATTACAGCCACGCCCCAGCCCATCAGCGAAGTGCGCTTTGACCTTGGCGGCCGGACTATAACCGCTGTCATCCCGCCCACGTACATACACCGGCCGGATACGGAAAAGGTCCGCCGGGTGCTGGAA
>DUNX01000111.1 GCA_012839115.1 Bacillota bacterium | reverse complement strand
TTCAGACGGATTTCTATATTTGTCGAACCCGACGACAAGCCGGAAGCAACCACTGCCCGGAAGCTTGTTGCCCCACTACCGAAGTCAATATTCCTGTATGTTACATAATCTCCGCTTTCAATATAGCCGATACCGCTGCCGCTGGGTGTGCCCCCGATCACCTGAAGCGTAGAAGAGCTTACACTGTTATAGTCTTCAGCCTGAATGGTTGAAAACGCACTTCTTGAGCCTGGAGGCTGGGTTGGTGGCGGTTGCGTTGGCGGCGGCTGGGTCGGCGGCGGGCTGCCTCCCCCGATGGTAAGCACATGCGTACGGACATCAGCATTCCCGCTGCTCTGATACCCCTCGACACAAAGGGCAACTTCATAGATCTTCCCCATTTGCAGGCCCCTGCTTTCCCACGCGTTGAAGTGTTGGCTGATGGAAATGGTCCCGCTGGTCCGTTTTGACGTCCGGACACTCCAATACTGGTCGAAAGTACTGGTCCCTTCGATCGAAGGCTGGTTCACCCGCGTGGTCCGGTAGACGTCATAGGAACCTCCGTCAACGGTAATGGTACCCATTGATGATGCACCAGGCGGGCGCCAACTGCCCCAGCTTTCAACGATGTAATACTCGACGAGCGGGCTCTTTGTCCAGCCGTAGACGCATAAATAGGAGTTACCGGCCGGGTTGTAATTGACATCGAAGCTCATTGAGATATTCCCAAGCTGCTGGTGGGTCTGGCTTGCCCCGAGTTTCCGGCCTTTGCGGAATAATATGTTGTTCACATTATTCCATTCGCAGCTGAAGGCGCCGCCGCTCTTGAGGGTCATTCTTCCGGATCCGCCTTCATCCTTCCAAAACTCATAATCATAACCGTCATGGGTACCGGTTTGATTCGAGGTAATAACGGTTTGTGCCAGGGCAACCGAGACAGAAATAACAACCAAAGATAAGACCAGGGCAAAAAAGGTTAGGCTTCTTTGTTTCACCTAAAAACACCTCCCTTCTCCTTTTGTAATACTGTAATTTTATGGGCCAATCATGTGGTCATCTTTGCAGTCAAGAATTTTATTTCTCCTGTTATGCTCGGTAATATAAAGATATGCAAGAAAGATTTGGATCATGATAAAAATAGGTAGAAGATGTAAAGCCGAAATTTTGGGGGAAACTGTACACTCCTATTGATCAGACCGGACCCTTCTGGTCAGCCTGATGCATGCCAATATGAGGCCGGCACAATATTAACGATTGCGAGGATTAGTAAGGTTGCAGACGGTAGGATCGACCTTTAATCTGCAAACAGGCCGGAGGAAAGGTAGCGTTCCCCGGTATCCGGCAAGATGACGACAATAGTTTTTCCGGCGTTTTCCGGCTTCCGGGCGGTCTGAAGAGCGGCAAAGGCCGCGGCCCCGGAGGAGACGCCGACCAGGAGGCCTTCGGTCTTTGCCAGTTCTCTGGCCGTGGCGATGGCCTCTTCATTGGTGACCTTTATAATCTCATCAATGACCTCCGTATTAAGAACCTTGGGCACAAAACCGGCGCCGATCCCCTGTATTTTATGGGACCCCGGCGTGCCGCCGGACAAGACCGGGGAGGCGGCGGGTTCTACCGCGTAAACCTTTACGGTGGGTTTCTTTTCCTTTAAAACCTCGCCCACGCCGGTAAGGGTCCCGCCCGTGCCGACCCCGGCGATGAAGATATCCACCTCGCCGCCGGTATCCTCCCAGATCTCCCGGGCGGTCGTCCGGCGATGGATCTCGGGATTAGCCGGGTTCTCAAATTGCTGGGGGATGAAAGAGCCGGGGATTTGCTCTGCAAGATCTTGGGCTTTTTTCACAGCTCCGTTCATCCCTTCCGTGCCGGGGGTTAAGACCACCTCCGCGCCCAAGGCTTGCAAGAGATTCCGCCGTTCCATACTCATCGTCTCCGGCATCGTCAGGATCAGGCGGTACCCGCGGGCAGCAGTGACCATGGCCAGGGCGATCCCCGTATTCCCGCTGGTCGGTTCGATGAGCACATGGTCGCCGGGACGGTCCTTGTTCAGCAAACCTTCGTCCTCAGCGGCTTTAATCATGGCATAGCCGATGCGGTCTTTTACGCTGCCAGCCGGGTTAAAATACTCCAATTTCGCCAGGATTTTTGCGCTTAGCTTGTGTTTCCGCTCCAGGTTGGCTAATTCCAAAAGCGGGGTATTACCGATTAATTCCGTCAGACTACGGGCGATCTTTGCCATCGTTGACACCTCCGGTTCAGGTCCGGGCCACGCCACGAGGATCCCGGTTAAGCCCTCCGCATGTACCTGCAGGGCCAAATACTTGATACCCTACTTATCTTATGGAGCAAGGCCTCTTTTTCCTTTTTCTGAACGGTTAATTTTTACCGTCAATGAAAACCGTACTACCCCCAGAGAGCCTGGTCCTTTAGGGGAAACCAGCAAAAAAACTCCTTTCCTCCGCATTAATGATATCTCAAATTTAACACAGGGGAACTTTTTCGCGGATTGGCTTGAAAGAAGCGTCAACGGCACTATCGTTCATAAATGCGTCGCCGGATCTTAGTGATCCCTCAACCAAGATCCGGCGATGTGCCACGGGTATTATAAGGTATTAAGGTTTTATAAGGAAAACACCAAATAATCCAGGATTTTCTTCATATCTTCCGTAGCCTGCGCTTCATTATGGAAGGATGTATACACCACGGTACCTTTACCATCCGGAAAATGGACCATTAAAGGAATATTGGTTTTTTTCCCGTCGAATGTGTCAGCAGTACCCCGCAGATCAACCGTGACCCCGGCGGCGACACTATCGATGACTACCCAACCTGGTAGGTCAAAGTAAATTTCAGCGGTGTTTTTACCCAGCAAGGACTGGATCTCGGGGTTTGTAATCGATGCGGTAATGGTCTGTACTATTCCCCTTTGGCCCAAAAACTCAATTTTTTCATTATCAGGGTACAAAACATCCACCGCAACACTGGCCCAATCTGAAGCATAAATGCTGCCGCCTTGCTTAACAAAATTTCGCAAATTGGCTTTAATAGCCTTGTAAGTCTCCCCGCTCTCATCATCCTCATAATCATACGGACTAAGCGACATGCCACCGCAGGCAAAGAAGATGACCGCATATTCCGCTAAAGCCGTTTGACTGGCAAATGTGGCTGCCGGCTCCTCAATCACCTCATAAGAAATACCCAATGATTCTAGGACTGCGCCAACGTCATCATAGCTCCCTTCAACCACGCCAATTTTCCCAATCGGGTCTAAAGTCAATTGTTTGACCGTGGTAGTTTGGCCTTTGGTGACCGTAACGGTGGTTTCCGCACGATAACTCCCTTTAACGGCGATAATCTTCCGTTTACCGACCGGGACACCTGTCAAAGCATAAGCGCCTTGCTTATCTGTGGTTGTTGTTCGCCCGGTGCCCTCCGCTGTTACTGTAGCGCCAATAATTGGGGTAACCTTATCCGGTGCATAAACATAACCCTGAACAGTTCCGGTCTCCTTAGGGCCCCCTCCTCCCCCGCATCCTGTGGCGGTAAGCAGGAGAGCAAAGACAAGCACTCCCAAGAAAATTTTTCTCACCCAAAAGTCCTCCTCTCAAATGAAAAAACCCATATGGATTAATCATAAAGTCCATATGGATCCATTTTACATGCTAACTATAAACAAATTCTCAACAGTTTTCAGTTCATTTTTTGAACAATGTAATATTTTATTTCCTTTTCTATATGAGTTCCGCCGTTACCAGTGGTAGGGTTCGCCCCGCAGGATTTTGAAAGCCCGGTAGATCTGCTCCAGGAGAAACAACCGGAATAACTGGTGGGGAAAGGTCAAGCGGGAAAAGGAAAGGCACGTGTCGGCCTTCTCCAAAACCTGCTCCGAAAGGCCGGTGGTCCCGCCAATAACGAAAACCACTTCTTTTCCGGCCATTTCCCGTTCCCCGAGCCAGGCGGCAAACTCTTCCGAGGAATAAACTTTGCCGCCACGGTCAAGGGCGACCAGGTATGCGGAGGCCCCGGCCCGGGCGAGAATCCGTTCCCCCTCAGTCTCCCTGGCTTTTTTTCCCCCGTCCCGCAGGGGTTCGTCGGGAACCTCTTCAATCGTCAAACGCGCATATGGGCGGAGGCGTTTCCGGTACTCGGCGATCCCCTCCTGCAGGTATCGCTCTTTAATCTTCCCGACCGCCACCACTTTCAGGTGTAGCAGTAGAACCACCCCTTAAGCCTCTCATTCCGGCACGGCGGGATCATGTAAATGTAAGAGGAGACCGGTCCCGGCCTGCCCGCCAGGAACCGGTTAAAAAAGACGGCTTCAGTTCCCCGGCGGTGATCTCTACTCCAGGAACCGGTTCAGGAAGACCTCAGTTCCTCAGCGACGATTTCTACCTCCATCCGCCGGGATCCCCGCTGAATACCTAAGAGTACCCGGTCTCCAACCCGCAGGTCCAAACCTTGGAAGTCTGTTCCCATACTCACCTTCTGCCGGTTAATTTCCACCACCACATCACCGGGGCGCAAGCCCGCCTTGGCTGCCGGTCCACCGGAGACCACATGAGTTATGAGAAAGCCCTCGTCGACCGGGAGACGGATCCGGAAACGGGCCTCGACCTGACGGCGGTTGGTCGCATCAAAGGGCATGTAAGTAATGCCGATACCGGCACGGGGCACCCGCCCTTCGGCAATGAGAAGTCCGGCAATCTCCCGGGCCTTGTTGGCCGGGATCGCGAAC
>DUNX01000110.1 GCA_012839115.1 Bacillota bacterium | reverse complement strand
GCAATCTGGCTTACCCCATCGATGACTTTTCCACGGTTATGCTGACTGCCATTGCCAATCCAAATGGGAGCAAGTATTTGCTCATTCCCAGGTATCAAAATACGCTCCCCGGTAATATCGATCTGGAGCTCAGTCTTCTGTTATACTTGAGTGATAGTACGCCAAATACCACTTCTATCGTTGTGGACTTGAGTTATCCTTTTTAAGGGAATTTTCCCCTTGAACAAAAGCTGATCTCTTCATAAAATCAATTTAAGCATGTCCGTAAAAGAAGATTAAGGATAGGGGACGAAGTGACCATTTCGTCCCCTTTAGTTGTTCCGCAATATAGATTTTTATAGTTTTCTTACTCTGTTTCATCCTCAATAGCCTTTCCAGCCAGGCCATAGAGCATCAAATCCAGTAATTCTTTTATTATTTTGTTATTGGTCTTTTTTTGCATCTCGGATTTTATAAGCACCTCTTGATACATGGTCAAGTAGATCATGGCGGCCTCAAGGGAGATCTCTTTACGTATATATCCTTCCCGGCGGCCTTTTTCCAGGAATTTACTTACAATATATGGGTATCTAGTTTTATTAAATTCATCAACTACCTTCTTGACCTCCGGGTTGGCGTTGATCAAAGCCCAAAAACTATTAAGGTCGATTTGATCAAAAAACTCATTTTTCATTGATGTTAGGCGCTTTAATAATTCCGGAAAGGGCAGATCACTTTCGCATAATTCCTTTCTTGTTTTCCAACTGCTTTCCAATAAGTTGATAATAACGTCTTTCATCAACCCTTCTTTGTTACCAAAATAATTATATATACTGGCTGGGGAAACTCCGGCCTTTTGGGCGATTTCGTTTATATTAGTTTTATCCGTGCCATATGTGCAGAAAAGCTCCAATGCAGCGGTACGGATTTTTTCTTTTTTTCGCTCGGTACGACGTTCAAATCCATTCATCTAGTTCACCTCATCTCTATCGTACTAAAGGTTTTGTAGTCAGTCAATATAAAACTATAAAATTTATTGACAAAAGGTTTGCCGTAATATATTATAGTTTTAAATAAATATTATATAAAACTATAAAACGGGGGAAGATCGATGAAGGCAATTCACATTCAAAATCTGACTAAGTCCTTTGGCATGACTAAGGCGCTAAAGGGCATTAATCTTACCGTGGAACAAGGGGAAGTGCACGGATTTATTGGTCCCAATGGCGCCGGGAAATCGACGACGATCCGGATTTTGCTGGGGATTTTGCAGAAAACGGCGGGAGAAATTACCGTCCTTGGCCAAGATCCGTGGAAGGATGCAGTGCAGATCCATCGCCGGTTGGCCTACGTGCCCGGTGATGTTACCCTCTGGCCGGATCTTAGTGGCGGGGAGATCATTGACCTCCTTGGCCGGCTGCATGGAGGACTTAACGTTTCCCGAAAAAAATACCTTTTGGAACGCTTTCAGCTTGATCCAACCAAGAAAAGCAGGACCTATTCCAAAGGGAACCGCCAGAAGGTGGCTTTGGTTGCTGCCTTTTCTTGCGAGGCAGAGCTGTATCTTCTGGATGAACCTACTTCAGGACTGGATCCCCTGATGGAAATGGTCTTTCAGGAATGCGTAGCAGAATTAAAGAAAGCCGGCAAAACCGTATTTCTGTCAAGTCATATTCTTTCCGAAGTAGAGTCCCTTTGCGACCGGGTAAGTATTATTCGGCAAGGGCAGATCGTCGAATCAGGAGCTTTACACGAACTTCGGCATCTTACCCGTACTACCGTAAGTGTAACCACTGAGCAGGAGGCAAAAGGTTTAAGGGAGGTTCCTGGAATTTATGATCTAGTTCAAGATGGCCGCAAATACCGGTTTTCGGCTGATGCTCATGGCATGACGGAGATTCTGCGCTTCCTCCTACCGCTCGGGATCAAAGATTTAAGGGTTGAACCGCCCAGTTTGGAAGAGTTGTTCATGCGCCACTATGGTGATGATCTTCGTGACGAGGAGGAAAAATAAGATGAAGCGTAATGGATTTGTAGGCACCGGAACCCTTTTCAAACTTTTTCTGCGCCGGGATCGTTTTTTACTCCCGCTCTGGGTCATTCTTCCTGTAGCCTTAGGGATGTTTGTCGCCATTACTTTTACTGCTATGGCTGACCAAGGAATGGATAGTGTTTTGAAGGAATTTCATCAAGATCCATTGGTTTCGGCGCTTCTAGGGCCGGTCATCTCCTTTGACCTTCCCGGGGCGATTGTATGGCGGGGTAGTTCCCAATTGGCGCTAGTGTTGGCCATTGGTAGCCTGCTCACCGTGGTTCGTCATACCCGCACGGATGAAGAAAGCGGTCGCAGTGAACTGATTCGTGCCTACGAAGTTGGACCTTACGCCACTTTGACGGCAGCCTTGCTCATAACGATCATCGGGAATTTGCTGTCTGGAGTGTTGATTGCCTTGAGTATAATTGCCCTTGGGGGAGAAACAGCCGGTTCATTTGTTTTTGGCGCTACCATGTCGGTTGTGGGTTGTTTTTTTGCCGGCATCGGCGCGTTAGGGGTTCAGCTTCGGGAAAACAGCGGAAGCGCCAGAGGAATTGGGATTGCCGTCGCCGGCCTGGGAGTAATCATGATGATCGTAAACAACGTGGTGGGCGGCGATAGCGTATTGAAATGGATTAGTCCCATGGCGTGGCAGCGGGTAACCAGGCCTTTTGCCGGAAATTACAGCTGGCCATTGTTATCCTTTATTTTAATTGCAATTGTACCTGTCCTTGGTTCCTATGTGCTAACCACCCGCAGAGATCTGGGAGCAGGGGTTCTGCCGTCCCGCCCGGGACCGGCGGAAGCATCACCAAATTTCTCCACGCCGCTGGCTTTGGCCTGGAGACTGCATAGAAAAACCTTCTTCAGCTGGATGATCTGTATATTATTATATATAGTTGTGTTTTCCGCCCTCTCGCCCGGTTTGGCCCAATCGGGAGGGATAAGTGGCTGGCTGTCCAGCCTTGGTGGCACTGATTGGACCACACAAACAGACTTAGGTTATGTCTTCATCAGTATAGCCATCTATCTGGCCGCACTTGTAGTGGCGGCTTATGCCATCACTGCGGTGCTACGCATCAAAATGGAAGAAAACCAAGGCCGGGCTGAGTTAATCGTGGATAAAAAGGTCAGCCGGATCCACTGGATGAGCAGCCATCTATTTGTCGCCGCTTTATGTTCTGCGGCCTTGCTGCTGGCTATGGGGATGGCCGGGGGACTCGTTTACGGGTTGATGACTGGTGATTTAAAGGACGGCTTCTGGAGTATTTTGCGTATGAACATGGCAAAAATTCCCCCTGTCTGGATCCTGCTAGGTTTTACTGCTCTTTTGTATGGCTTCTGGCCGCGTATCACCTTTCTCTCCTGGATGCTCTGGTTAGCCTTTATCCTGTTGGAACTGGGCTGGGAAGCACAGCTCGTCGACTGGCGCCTGCTGCAAATTTCGCCGTTTACCTTTGCGCACTATACCATTAATCTTGCCAATCTGCCATGGATTCCGCTACTTTCCTTGGTCTGTATTTCAGCGTTGTTGGCGGGCATCGGTTTGCTTGGGTTCAAGAACAGAGACGTATTAACCAAGGCGTAAATAGGGATTGCTAAGCCATACCAGTATTGATAATAGAATACAATTGGGCTATTCAGATGGAGTACAGTTGGGGTAAGATTATTACCATAGGCCGTTTGGGTTATGACCTGCCGAAAGGCAGGTTCTCTATTTTTACAACCTTACAAAGGTTGCGACGGTACATTTGTATAGTCCTGCATTTTTGATATTCCAAGTGTCTCTCAAAGGGGAGCATATCACTTTTTACTGGCTATTACCCAGTTTGTGTTCGCCCTTTATCCCCGAATAAGCCGTAAGCAAATAACTTCTCCAAGTCTATGCTGGCTACTGCCGCGCACATGAAGTGATGAAAATCAAAGCCAGGTGGGCGAGGGAGAAGAGCAAACCTGTCGAAGGGTAGGTTTTTCGTTTTGTAATAAACAGCACATACACGCAAGTTTTGCGGGCCTTTTTCGCACACTAATTTAGACACAGAAAATATATTGACCGACGGTCAGTAAAGTGCTATAATCTTCTTGACCGGTGGTCACTAAATTTGCTGTTAAATCATGTAGGAGGGTGTACCGATGACAATTCCCTTTTCGATTAAAAAGACCATTGAGGCACGACGTTCAGCCCGCAGTCACCAAATGGTTAGGGTAGGTTAAGCCGATGCCTTTACAACTTTATGATAAAGAAAAAATCCTGGACGCTTGTTTTCAAGTGTTTGCCCGTTATGGCTATGCCAATACCTCCACCGCAATGCTGGCGGAGGCTGCAGGTATATCTAAAGCCTTGCTCTTTCACCATTTTAAGAGTAAGAAAGACTTGTACCTCAGTGTTTTGGACCGCTGCTTTGAAAAAGGAAGAAGGGCAATGGGTTTTGATGCCCTCTTGGAAAATGAGGATTTCTTTGCCGCCAAAGAAAAAGCCACTGTCACCAAGTTTCGTTACTATAAAAAGAATCCCGCTTTAATGCGAATGATCAGAGAAGCTTTTTACGCGACACCGGATGAACTGAAAACAGAGATCCAAGAAAAATTTGGCGAGTTGCTGACCAGGAATGAACGTGAATGGCAGCGTCTCTTCGCCAAGGTCCCCCTGCGGGAAGGCGTCGACCGGGAGCAGGCATTCAAACTGGTCATGCTGACGCTGGATTATTTCGATCACAAGTATTTATCCGAGGTTGAGGAAGAAAAAGATTTGGACGAAACCTATCTCGATAATTTTCTTCAGGAGAGAAACAGTTTTCTTGCCATGATTCGGTTTGGCATTGAAAAGTAAAGAACGGGGGGATTTGTGATGAATCCGGTAAAAAGCTTCAAAGCGTTAACGCCGGAGCTTTGGATTTTAGCTGGCGGAAAAGGCGGGATGCTGGCGAAGATGTTCCAGATGGGCTATCCGGTCCCGGAAGGTTTTATTGTTTTACCAGCGGCTTTTCAGGGAGAAGAGCTGACCGAGAAAGCCTGGAGCGAGATACAGGTCCATTTAGAGACAATCCGAAAGAAGCACGAGGGAGCTTTATTTGCCGTGCGGTCCTCCGCTTTAGGCGAGGACTCAACCCAAGCCTCTTTTGCCGGAGAATTTGCCACGGTTCTTAATGTAAAAACGGATCAAGAGATTAAGGAAGCCATTTATACAGTTTTTAGGTCAAGACAGGCGGAGCGGGTGAAAGTATACAGCTCAGTTCAAGGGCTTGCCCAGTCTGAGCAGATGGCTGTCGTCATTCAATTGATGGTAGCGCCGGAAATGTCCGGGGTATTGTTTACGGCCGATCCGATTACAGGGAACTTGGCTCAGATGATCGGCAATTATGTGCATGGTCTTGGCGAACAGCTTGTTTCCGGAGAAGCCAATGCCGCTAATTTTAAATTAAGTAGACCAAAGGGGAAATATGAAGGCCCGGAAGAGTTTAAGAAATATGCTGCTAAGCTCTATCAGTATGCGGTCAGGCTTGAACGGGAAATGGGAAGACCTCAGGATATTGAATGGGCGGTGGCAAAGGGAAAAATCTATCTTTTGCAGGCCAGGCCGATCACGACCTTAACCGTAGGAAATCTGGGTACCTACGAGATCAACGAAAGTTTAGCTGGGGATGACCTTTGGGTTAACACAAATGTGGGCGAGGCCATTCCCGATGTGGTGACCCCTTTGACCTGGAGTATGCTGAGAGACTTGGATGCTAAATCCAGTATTCTACCCAATTATTATTTATGGTCAGGCAATATTTGCGGGCGGATTTACTCAAATATCGGCCAAAGGTTAGCAGCCATCACCGCCTTGTACGGCAGTGCAAAGTTGGGCTTAAAACTCCTTGGTAAAGTTTTTGGCCAGCTCCCGGAGGGACTGACCATTCCGGTCTATCCATTGTCAAGACTTGACACCATAAAAGTGATGATCCCCCATGTTAAGTGTTACCTCAGAAATATGCGGGCTGTTTCAAAAAACATGGCACAGTTTCTGGCAGACACACCGGAGTGGTGCCGGAGAATGAAAGAAAAAATTAGGAGCATCGACACGAAGGAAGAATTATTGACTTTATGGAAGCAGGAGCTTGAACCCTACACTACGAAAGCCTGGTGGGGGCTTTTGGTTGGCGGAAGCAAAGCGGTGATAGCCTTAACCTTGGGTAAGAAGCTGGCGAAGTTAGTGGGAACTGAAGAGGCCAACACCCTTTTATCAAACTTAAGGGGGAATTCAACCCTGGCCAGTCTTGGACCGGTTGTCGGGATCTCGAGGGTCCTTCAAGGAGAAATGAGCCGTGCGAAGTATTTTCAGCAATTTGGGCATCGCGGTCCCCACGAATTTGAGTTATCCATTCCCGACCCAGCGGAGGAGGAAAACTGGCTGGAAAGGCAGGTTGCGGAGGCTAAAGCATCCGGTATAGATGTGGAGGTACTGCTCAAGCAGCAGCGTGCCCAATATGAGGCCGCCTGGGAGCGTTTTGTAGCACGTTTTCCCAAAAAGGTAAAATGGCTGGAAAAGCAGATCGCCAAAGCATCAGAAGCAGCCCGGCTCAGAGAAGCGGCCCGCTCGGAGTTTACCCGGGTATTCCGGGTTATCCGGACTTTTGCCCTCAAGGCGGGAGCGCTGACCGGATACGGAGAAGATATTTTTTTCCTTTATATTAGTGAAGTTGAGGAACTCTTGTCCGGTGGCGATGATAAGGTAAAGTTCATTCCGGCACGAAAAGAAAACTATGAAAAATTTAAAGCACTGCCTCCATTTCCTACAATCATCCGGGGACGGTTTAATCCTTTCGAATGGGCGAAAGACCCCCAGCGCAGAATGGATTTTTATGATTCAACAGTGCCGACGGTTACTGCCTCCGATGCCGAAACCCTTAAGGGTTTTGCCGGGGCGGCGGGCAGGGTAGAAGGGGTTGTACGTATTTTAGCCACCCCGGAAGAAGGTGAAAAACTTCAGCCGGGAGAGATTTTGGTGGCTACCACCACTAATGTGGGATGGACCCCGCTTTTTCCGAGAGCGGCGGCGATCATCACCGACGTGGGGGCGCCCTTGTCCCATGCCGCTATTGTCGCCCGTGAGCTTGGGATTCCAGCGGTGGTGGGTTGCGGTAATGCCACCTTACGCTTGAAGACCGGAGATAAGGTTTTCGTCGACGGGGGACAGGGGATCGTGCGGATTCAATGATGCCCGGGGATCCAGCTTTGGTAGATCTTCGATACGCAATTAAAGAATTGTTTATTTTGGGTTTAAAGTATAAAAGATAACCCGCTCTTAATAAATGAGCGGGTTTTTGTATGCAGCTGTATCAAGAAAAAATATTCGCAGCGTTTTGATCCTGCTTGCCCTTGGCTTGGCTTCCGGTCTGGGCTGGGGTATAGCTGCGGGAGAATTCACTCATTTTTCCCGCGTGTTAGGGATGAGCCTATCCAAAATTTCTTCCGTCTGGACAATTATCGCTATTGCCGCCTTGCTTTACGGCTGGTTGCCCCGGATCGGTTCCGTTCTCAATTGGCTTCTCCTGGGTGCGTGGATCTTCATTGAGATGCTGTGGGAGGTCGGAATCGTCGGATGGTCCGCCATGCAATGGACGCCCTTTGCTTATGCCCATTACAGTGTCCCCATCCACGAGCTGTCACTTGCGCCACTGGTGGTGTTAACAGCTCTTACTGCCGGGCTTACCTGGGTAGGGTTAATTGGCTTCAGACGTCGGAGTATTGGTTAAATCTGCCGAAAGGCAGAAACGTAAAGCAATCGGATCTACGACGCTAAAATAGCGCCGCAATGAGCGCACCGCTGTCGACGGCCATGATCTTGCTGTGCAGTTTAATTATTGGGGTTATGACCTGGCGCCTGATCCGGCGGGAAACGGTGATGATAGGCACACTCTATGCCTTGGGCTACCGGAAACGCGAACTGATGCGCCATTATATGGCCATTCCTGTACTGTTGGCTTTTGTCGGGGGACTGCTCGGGAGCTTGTTGGCCGTGCCATGCATCGCACCGACGATAAGGGTTATCGCTTTAAGTTTTATTATGCCGATCACCGACATTACACAGAGCTTTTGGCGTGTTCTTATCAGTATCCTAATGCCCGTAACGGCTTTGGGACTCAGTAGTTACCTCGTAATCCGTTCGGTGTTAAAACGTCCGACCGCGGAGTTGATGAAGGGAAGTAAAGATAAAAGCAAAGTTGGGATGCTGGAGCGCTTCTGCGCTTATGTTCTTTGGCTTCATGATTGCGGTTTCTTATACAGAGATGTTCAAAAACAGCACCGAGAGCACATATTGCTTTGAATACGAATACGCCTTCAAGAATTTACAATACGCAGAGGCTCCGGAAGGCTCATCATGCTGACTTATGAGTCATGCAAGCTGTTGTGTGCCAAAGAGGTGAACGAAGTTTCCATGGACGAGGCATTAAAAGCAGGGACAGAATAGCAATGTTTCTAGTTCTATCTTAAGTTGAGGCCGCAACGGAAAAGTTGCGGCCTTAATGTTAAAATGCCTTGACCGCACTGGTCATCGTCTGATTTGTCTTTACGGAGAGGGGTGGCGACCATTTACCATAAATTTCACAGCCTGGATCAGGAGAAACAAGCGAATCATCAATGCGGCGCTCAAAGAATTTGCCCGAAGCGGTTATGAGAAGGCTTCAACCAACGAAATTGTGCAAGAAGCAGGAATCGCCAAGGGATCGCTCTTTAATTATTTTAACAATAAAAAAGAATTGTATTTCTTTATCCTTGAGTATGTAGCAAAGGTAATCGAGCGGATCTACGCGGAAGTAGATTGGGAGGAAGCGGATTTTTTTGCCCGGGTACGGCAATTGGGGGCGGTTAAGTATAAAATCTACAAAAAATACCCCCACGCCTTTAATTTTCTGAAGAGTTTAGCCCATGAGGATGCGGCCGAAGTGAAGCCGGCAATCAATAGGCTAAAAAAAGAAATCGTTGCCAGCGGCTTGGAAAGGGGCTACCACAATATTGACTGGGCGAAATTCCGGGACGATCTTAACCGGGAAAAAATGATCAAGATCATTAACTGGACCATGCTGGGTTTTGCCGAAGAAAACCTGGAAAGAGTCGCTTCCATCGATGACGTAGGCCCGGAGATCCTTCAGGAGGCGGACGAGTATTTTTCTCTTTTGAAACGGTGTTTTTATAAAAAGGGGGGACAGGAAGATGTTGATTGAGGTTTCAGGCCTGAAGAAGAGCTACACAACGGGAACGGTGAAAACGGAAGTACTAAAAGGGGTCGATCTGAAACTCGGAAAAGGGGAGATCGGGGTTATTTTGGGACCGTCGGGTTCGGGTAAATCCACCCTGATGAATATCATCGGCGGCGTTGACCGCGCCGACAGCGGCCGGGTTACTGTGGATGGAACGGAAGTAACCAGGTTGAGCGATGAAGAGCTAACGGAATACCGCCGGGCAGAGATTGGCTTTGTCTTTCAGTTCTATAATCTCATACCCAACCTGACCGTGGGGGAAAACATTGAGGTCGTTGCCAACATCAGCAAATCGCCGCTGAACATCGGGGCTGTTTTGCAAGCCGTGGAAATGCAGGAGAAAAAAGACCGTTTCCCGCGGGAACTAAGCGGGGGCGAACAGCAACGGATCGCCATTGCCCGGGCGATTGTGAAGAACCCCAAACTGTTGCTGGGCGATGAGCCCACCGGAGCCCTGGATTACCAGACGTCCCGCAGTATCTTGCGGCTTTTGCAGCAGGTGAATAAAGAATTCGGAACAACCATCTTGCTCATCACCCACAACACGGCCATTGCCGCAATGGCCAACCGGGTATTTAAGCTCAGAAGCGGCAAGATTGTGGAGGAATGGGTTAATCAGGAGGTTGTTCCGGCGGAAAGGATTGAATGGTAATGGCCTTACGAAAGCGCGTCATGCGGATCCTGAATGAAAATAAATGGCGCTATCTCGGCATTCTTGTCTTGATTTTCCTTGGCAGCTATACCTTTATTGTCGCGGCGGGGCTGGCGCAGAACCTCGCCAACCTGGTCACAACCTTTACCGAAGAACACCGGCAGGAAGATCTCTCGTTCCGCGCCGACCAGGTTATCCCTGACCGCGAGGGATTGGAGGAGGCGGCCGGCGCCGTGATCGAGGAGTACTTGAGTTTTGATGCGGCTTTGTCCGGCACGCTTACCCTGCGTCTGCTCAGTGCAACCGAAAGACTGAACACTCCGGCGGTGATCGAAGGACGGGCTCTTTCCGGGCCGGAGGAAATACTCCTTGATCCGGCCTTTGCCAAGGCCAACGGTTACCCGGTGGGGAGTCAAATCGAAGCGGCGGGTAAAACCTTTACCGTGGCAGGATATATGTCACTACCCCACTATATCTACCCCCTCAAGAACGTCAATGATATCCTTACCTCGCCCCAGGAATTCGGGGTGGGCGTGATCACGCGCGAGGCCTTTGCCGGTCTGGTTGATGCGGAGCGCATCTATGCCGCCCGGTTTAATGACCGGACGGGGAGCCTTAACCGGCAGGCACGGGAGTTACGGGAACATCTGCGGGCGGAGGGGATCACCGTCTCCGACTGGATTGACATTATGAACAACAGGAGGGCAAGGTTGGTTTGGGCTTCCATCACCGGGATGAAGACCATGAGCGTGCCGCTACCGGTGGCAATGTTCCTGATCTCCTGTTTAAT
This sequence comes from Bacillota bacterium, assembly GCA_012839115.1. Lineage (GTDB taxonomy): Bacteria > Bacillota > UBA4882 > UBA10575 > UBA10575 > JAAYGG01. The sequence goes on along the minus strand of DUNX01000110.1, from coordinate 3,853 downwards.
CATTGCCATCATGTTCTGGCGGGTGATCCGCCGGGATGCGGTGATCATCGGGACCCTTTACGCCCAGGGCTACCGGCGGCGCGAGTTAACCCGTCATTATATGACAATCCCCCTGCTCCTGGCTTTGGCGGGCGGGGTGATCGGCAGTTTATTGGCGCTCCCTTCGATCGCGCCCATGGTTATGGGGATGGTCTCATACTATAACGTTCCTGTTCCGGGTGTTACAATAAACTTCCTGAATGTATTAGCCGGCATCCTTACGCCAGTCCTGTTTTTAGGCCTCAGCAGTTGCCTTGTGATCCGCACAGAACTAAGGCGTTCGCCGGCGGAACTGATGAGGGGGGACCGGCAAAAGACCAAGGTTAACGCATTGGAACGGGCCCTCAAACTGGAGAGGTTTAGGTTCAGCACCAAATTCAAACTGCGGGAGCAGTTTCGCAGCATCCCGCGGTTGCTCTTTCTGTTCTTCGGCATTACCAGCGCTTCTGTGCTAATGCTCTTTGGTTTTACGGCTATGAACTCGATGAATCGTGTATTTGAGGCCTCGGATGTCTACCAATTTGAATATGAATACTCCTTCCAGGATTTACAGTTCGGTGCGGCGCCGGAAGGGGCCGAAGCCTTTAATGCCGGGAAGTTTTATCCGGAAAACAATGAGGAAATGGAGTTTTATATAGCCGGGATCGAGCCTGATTCAAGATTGATTACCCTTAAGGATCTTAAAGGGAATCCTCTTCCGAACAACCAAACCAATATCACAAAGCCTTTGGCCGACCGGATGGGCATTAAAGCCGGCGACACCGTAACCTTCATCAACAAAGAAGATGGAAAGCCTTATACCTTTAAAATTGATGCGGTGGCCGCTTCCTATGTCGAGCAGTTTATCTACCTGCCGCGCGCCGAGTTCAACGCAAAAATGGGACTTGCGGAAAACAGTTACCGGGGGCTTTTTAGCACGAAAAAGCTGGCTATTCTCGGCGAGAAACTGTCAGGGTTCAAAGACATGAGCGCATTACCCGGTGCAATAGATGAATTTATGGGCCAGTTGGGTTCCGTGGTCGTAATGATGACTGTTGTTGCCAGCGTGGTGGCTTTGATCATCATTTATCTTGTGACTTCGTTGCTGATTGAGGAGAGTAGAAACACTATCTCGCTTTTTAAAGTGTTTGGGTACAAACGCCGGGAGATCCGCTCCCTGATCCTGAACAGCTCCACCCTGGTCATTGTGGCCGGGTTCATCATCGGCATTCCGCTGGCGGTGGCGTCAATGGGTGCAGTCTACGGCTATCTCGGCAAGATGATCAATTTAGTCCTGCCGCCGGTTGTCAACCCCCTTTATGTGGTGATCGCTTTTATCGTCATCATGCTCACCTACCAACTCAGCAAGGCGCTCTGCGCCAAGAGCGTGGAGAGGGTTGCCATGAGCGAGGCGCTTAAAGCGGGAACGGAATAGAAAATGGTTTTGTCTTAAACAGCATTAAAACCCATGATCTTTACTGATTAGCGTTAGAGATAAAAATCGTGAAATCCGGCTTGGATATGATCAGGTCGGATTTTTATATAGGTGAGTTTATTTTATAGGGTATTGTATAAAATCCTGAAATGGAGTATAATAAACATGTAAAGAAACAAAGAAACAAAGAAATATATGAACAAAGAATAAAGATTTTAAATTTCTTAGATAAAATCCATAAGGAGGCATATAATATGGCTAGAGGAAACACTGCCTTAATGGAGAGAGTGAACTTGCAAAAAAAGAGAATTAGTGTTTCGCCGAAAAGGCAAATAACTATACCTTTACAGTTCTATAATAAACTAGGCATTGATTCCGAGGTCGAATGCTTCGTAAAAGATGGCGCTTTGGTAATTAAGCCCGTCCATGAGATTGATCAAACATTTGCTGCAGAAATCCTTGACGACCTCGTCGAACAAGGATTTCAAGGCAAAGAACTTGTTGCAAAATTTAAAGAAGCAACCGGGAGATTCCGCAAAGCGGTCGAGAAGATGATCGAAGAAGCAGATGAACTCGCAAAGATAACAGATGACGGAAGCTCTAAAGTAGCTGAGATCTTTGGCAGAGAGGATTAAAATGTACCCGATTGCTTTTTTACCCCCTGCCGAACGGTACTTTAAGAAAATCAAAGAAGCAGGCCTAAAGGACGCTTTTTATGAAGCAATTAAGGAGATCCGTCAAGATCCATTTAGAGGCTCACCAAAGAAAGGCGATCTATCGGGTATTTATGGATACGACGTGAACTACAGGGGAGTTAAATACGAGGTCGCATACAGAATCGCTGAAAGAGATGATGATATTGTAGTTGTTGTAGTTATGGCGGGAACACGGGAAAACTTTTATGAGCAGCTAAAGAAGTATTTATTTTAGGGGAGATTTACCAAACGAGGCTGTCTTCTTTGACAGCCTCGTTTTTTTTTATAAAAATACTTGTGTTTACTTGACAATAGTTGTGTCTAGTTATATAATAAGAAACGGAAGGTGACATATAATGGAAAAATATCTGACCGCCTATGAACTGGCGGACCTCTTAAATCTGTCGGTGGAGACCATCTGGCGGTACACGCGGGAGAACAAGATTCCCGTGATAAAGCTGGGGGAAAAACAGTACCGCTATAAAAAAGAAGAGGTGCTGGCGGCCTTGACGGCCAGCGGTGATCTTGCCCGGGAAGAACAGGCTATTTATTCAAAGCAAGGTGACTACACCTACGAAGATTACTTGAAACTCCCGGAAGAGCCGGGGTATCGTTATGAAATTCTCAACGGAGTCCTGGTCAAAGAATCCTCACCTCCGCTTCAACACCAACGGGTATCACGGGAGTTGGGATTCCAGCTAAAAATATTCTTTGATGAATTTGACCCTAAGGGAGAGATTTTCGATGCTCCCCTGGATGTTACTTTGGGTGATCGTAATGTGGTTCAGCCTGACATTTTATTTATTTCGAGCAACCGTAGAGAGATCATGCGGAAAGAGCGCATTGACGGCCCCTGTGATTTAGTGGTAGAGATCCTGTCACCGTCGAGCCACCGGAAAGACCGGTTGAAGAAGATGGAGATTTACCGGAAAGCAGGCATCCCTCATTACTGGATCGCTGACCCGGACGAGAAGATTATGGAAGCCTATTTCCTCAAGGGAGAGAATTACCTCCTGGTTTTTACAGGCGGGCCGGAAGATGAATTTACTCATCCGGAGTTTTCAGGATTGAAGCTTGATCTGAATAAAATCTTTTATGACCCTGATTCAGACTGATGCTAATCCGCCTATGGACAGGGAATCGTTCCCTGTCCTTTTTGTTTTAATGAAAATTTTAGTTAAGAAAACATAAATAACGCTTGATTATCCTCCCAGTCAGGTGTATAATTATCTTGAAAGTTAGAATAGACTAACTTATTTACAAACCACCATGATTTACCTGGAGGGTGGGGAAAATGAGACATAGACACAGAATGAGACATGGACATGGAAACAGAATGGGACAAAACAGTTTATACACTGTTCCTGATAATCGCTCCTATACCGTGGCTGATGTCCCTGATGTAAAAGTTCTCAATAGTTTAGGTTTTTACCCGGGAACCGTTGTGCACAAGAAAAAGCGATACGGATGGGGAGGCCCTGTGCTGGTCAACATCGCCACCAGGGAGATTGCCCTGGGCAAGGATCTCGCCTCGGCTATTCTAGTCAAGGAGGATAAAGAGTAATGAAATGTCACCTCGACAGCAGGGTCTTGGCGAAAAAGAATAAAATCCTCTTGATGGGCACCCCCAACGTGGGCAAGAGCGTTTTCTTTTCCGCCCTCACCAACGTGCATGTTATCAGTTCCAACTATACGGGGACAACCG
>DUNX01000109.1 GCA_012839115.1 Bacillota bacterium | reverse complement strand
GCAATCTGGCTTACCCCATCGATGACTTTTCCACGGTTATGCTGACTGCCATTGCCAATCCAAATGGGAGCAAGTATTTGCTCATTCCCAGGTATCAAAATACGCTCCCCGGTAATATCGATCTGGATCTCAGTTTGTTGTTTTACTTGAGTGACAGCGAGCCAAATACCACTTCCATCGCTGTGGGTTTAAGCTATCCTTTTTGAGGGAATTTCCCCCTAGGACGAGGTTACCATGGGCGAGGCGCTTAAAGCGGGAACGGAGTAGTATGGTATAATATGGGATGCGAATCTGGAGACATGGATATGAAAGAAGACGTTGAAAATAATAGTACCGTTAGACGAAGAGCAATTGTCAACTAGCTTGTAAACAGCCGGGCGGAGCGTCCGAGTAACCAAGAGAGGGATTGACGATGGCAAAGAAACTCCGTAAAATGCTTGGCGATGTGAATGCGCCATCAACGGTTGCGCTTATGCGCCTGATTGACACCCAGGGTAAGAAGACCATCTGCAACTGGTGTATTGACTACGCCGAGGCAAAGATTCTCCCGATCTTCGAGAAGCATTGTCCGCATGACCCCCGCCCACGAAACGCGCTGAAGGCCGCCCGCGACTACCTTGACGGCAAGGTGAAATTTCCGGTGGTTAAGAACATCATTTTGAACGAATGTCACGCCGCCGCTCGGGAACTTGAGGCAAACCCCGTGGCGCAAGCGGCGGCCCGTGCTTGTGGACAGGCCTCGGCGGTGGTGCATACGCTCTCCCACTCCCTCGGCCTTTACTTTTATGGAGCAGCGGCCATCGCCTATGATCGCGCCGGGTTGAACGCAAACGCCGAAGTATATAATCAGATCGCCGAGGAAGTCTGCGCGGAGATGACGGCGGCCTTACAAGCCGTAGCCGTCGAGGACGAACCGGATCCGGTGCGAATCAAGTGGAATTGCTAAGGAGATGTTTGTGGTGGGGAAATGCCCAAAATGCAGACACTTAACACTAAGGTGTGATATTATGAATCCAAAAATTTACCAATATGATGCTGTTATTCAACCTGACAAAGGCGGCGCGTATGTTGTTTTTCGTTATGATATCCGATCCGAGTTTGGCAAAGGGCGGGTAAAAGTCCATGCCACGTTTGACGGCGAACCCTACGACGGCAGTATTGTCAATATGGGCGTAAAAAATCTGGACGGTTCAGTCTGTTATATCATAGGTATTCGGAAAGACATAAGGATGAAAATCGGTAAGCAGCCGGGCGAAAGTGTTCAGGTTACGATACAAGAAAGGGATTGACCTTGTGCAAGCAAAGGGCAGGTACGAATTTGGGAAAAATTGTGGAATCCGGCTGGGATGACCAGGCCGGATTTTTAATTTCCAGAATACTTGTGTCCCGGAGTTTCCCGGATTGAAGCCTGATCTGGAAAAAATCTTTTATAATCCGGATTCAGACTGATACTAGACTAATATATTAAAACTGATATCAAACAGATACAAAACCTGATTCAGATCTAGATTAAACTGAAATTAGAACATAGAATGCCTTTGGATGGAGCTGATGATTTCCATCCACTTATTTTTTCTTAATACTTGACCAGAGTGGTCATTTGAGAGTATAATTAAAATGACCAATACGGTCATTATTTAGAAACAAGGGGAGATCCTGGTGAATTCTCAATTTGACAATCTAAAAACAGAGAAAAAAGAACGGATCATTAATGCGGCGTTGAAGGAGTTTGCGCAGAGCGGGTACGAAAAGGCCTCAACCAACGGGATTATAAAAGAGGCTGGGATCGCTAAAGGATCATTATTCAACTACTTCAATAATAAAAAAGAGTTGTACCTGTTTTTGCTTGATTATGTCACAAAGATTATTGATGAGATTTATAGTAAAGCGGATTGGAATGAAACTGATTTTTTCAAAAGAATGAGTCAAATCGGGTGTATTAAGTTCGAAATCTATAAAAAGTACCCCCAAGCCTTTGACTTTATGAAAAGAGCTGTTTCTGAAGGGGCAACGGAAGTAAGAACAGAAATCGAGGCCTTAATCAAGAACCTTATTTCCACTGGCTTGGAAAGAGGCTATCAGAACATAGACTTCTCAAAATTCCGGACCGATTTGGATCTGGAGAAGGTCACGAAGATTATTAACTGGACGGCATTGGGTTTCGCTGAGGAACAAAGGGATAAAGTGAATTCCTTTCAGGATGTGACCGCAGATGTGTTGGATGAGTGGGAAGAGCTTTCCAATATTCTAAAACGGTGCTTTTATAAACAGGAGTATTGCGGTGATGATTGATTAAATATGAAGGAGGTATATTCATGGCGTTACTGGAGTTGAAAGGGGTCAAAAAAATTTACCAACAGGGGAAAATTGAGATCCCGGCTTTAAGGGGGATCGATTTGACCGTAGGAAAAGGGGAATTTACCACGGTCTTCGGTCCATCCGGTTCCGGGAAGACAACCTTGTTGAATATTATCGGCTGCCTGGATAAACCGACCGGTGGCCGGGTTGAATTTGATGGCCGGGAACTCGGGACACTCAGCAAGAAAGAACTGGCCTTGCTCAGGCGGCATAATATTGGTTTCGTTTTTCAAAGTTATAACTTAATTCCCGTTTTAACCGCTTACGAGAATGTGGAGTTTGCCATCAGGTTAATTGGTAAACACAGTAAAGACGAAATCCGGGAGAGGGTCCTGAAGATCCTGGCCGCGGTCGGTCTGGCCGGGCTGGAGAACCGGAGGCCGAATGAACTATCCGGCGGCCAGAAACAGCGGGTGGCGATCGCCAGGGCGCTGGTTAAAGAGCCCAAACTGGTCTTGGCCGATGAACCCACTGCTAATCTGGATTCAAAAACCAGTCAAGAAGTCCTGGAAATCATGGTTAAAATGAACAAGGAATTAGGAACGACCTTCATTTTTTCCACCCATGACCCGCAGGTCATGGCGTATGCCCGCCGGATGCTGGAGATCAGGGATGGCTTGATCTCGGATGATAAAAGGAGGGAAAGCTAATGTTTCTGATCAGGCTGGCGCTGAAGAATTTAACGCGCCACCGTAACCGGACGCTGCTTACCTCTCTTTTGATTGCGTTTGCCGTCTTTTTCTATATCCTGATGGATTCGCTGATCGGCGGGATGGTGGAGATGTCTTACGAGACCATTATTGATTATGAAACCGGCCATCTCCAGCTCGCCACCGGGGCTTACTGGGATAAAGAAGAAGAATTGCCGTTGGAAAACCTCCTGGAACTGGATGGATGGCTCCTCCCGGCCCTGGGGAATCTCCAGGGGGAACCGGCCTTCTCACCGGAACTGAACTTTCCTGCCCGTCTTAATACCGGCTTCAGCGATCTCCCGGTCATCGGCAAAGGGGTGGATCCTTTGCAACTACTGAAAGTCTTTAAGCTGGAAGGGCAATTTCTCGAAGGAAAGATGTTTGCTTCCGGCGAGTACCGGGCGGTGATCGGAAAAAGACTGGCCGATCTCCTGAAACTGCAGACGGGGGAGTATATTACCCTTCTGGTCCGGGATAAAAATGAGACCTTCAATACCATCGATCTGGAGATTGCCGGCCTGGTGCACACGGTAAACCCCAATGTCAACAATAATTTCGTCTATCTCCCGCTTGACCTTGCCCAGCAGGCTCTTGACGTTGACAATCAGGTGAGCAAAGTAATCATCCGCCTGGCGGACCGGTCACTGGCGGCGGAAGCTGCCGGCCGCCTGCAGAACAGCCTGGATAAGGCGGACGCCAATATTGCAGTGATCCCCTGGAACCAAATGGAGGCGCTTTCCTTTGAGGAGCTTTCCCATATGGAGAACCAGATAATCCTGGCAATTATCTTGCTCATCGCCGCCATTGCCATTATTAATACGGTGATCTTATCAGCCCTGGAGCGCATGGGCGAAATCGGGATGATGAAGGCCCTGGGTTTACAGACCAGGGAAGTGGTGTACGCCTTCGTCCTGGAATCAACCGGCATTGGTATCCTGGGTGGCTTAATTGGTTTGATCTTCGGAGTGGTTGGAACCGGGCTTCTCGTCTCATATGGGATGGATTGGGGTGCGATGCTGGGCGGTATCGAAATGACTTCCTTCGGCATCCCGGTGGTTGGGAAGATGTATGGGGTTTGGAACCCCGGGGCCTTTCTCTTTGTGTTTATCTTCGCCGTCCTGGTCTCTTTCCTGTCCAGCATCTTACCGTCCTACTGGGCGGCAAGTAAAGACCCAATTAAGGCCATCGACCATCATTAAGGAGGTGTGGAAATGGGGTTCCTTATTAAACTGGCTTTTAAGAATCTGTTCCGGCATAAATTAAGGACTCTGGTTTCGATCATTGCCATCGCTTTTACGGTAATGATTGTGGTTTTTGCCAGGGGGTATATCGTGGGGGCCATCGATTCAACTTATGCCAATCATATTTACTATAATTCGGGTCATATCAAGATCATTGACCGGGAATTTTGGGAGCAGGAACGGATCTTACCCCTTATTTACCCGGTGGCCGGTTTCCCCGGAGGGGATCTGGAGGAAATGGTCGCCAGCCTCAAAGAGATCGACCATATCGAGATGGTCATCCCCAGGCTGAGGTTTGGCGCCATGGTCAGTACGGAAGAGGAATTGGTCGCCATCAGCGGTTGGGGGGTTAATCCGGAGCAGGAAATGCTCTTTACAAATATAGAAGACTACCTGGTCGAGGGGCGGATGGTGGAACCCGGTAAACTGGAAGTTGTCATGGGCTCCGCGTTATTGGAGAAACTAGACCGGCAGGTTGGGGAGACAGTCACTGTTTTAATGAATACCGCCTTTAGTTCCTTGCGCGGGGTGACCTTCAAAATCGTTGGCCGGCTGGAAAGCGGGTTGAAGATCTTAAATGAATATCTCTTCTACCTGCCGCTGGATCAAGCCCAACGGATCTTGGAGATGGAAGGCCAGGTTACAGAGTTATTGCTGGCGACCGCCGATCGCAAGCTGGTGAGCAAAGCATTACCCAAGGTCAAGGAGTTAATCGCGGAGCGTGGAGCCGGCGAACGCTATCTGGCTTTAGGTTATAAGGAGGCCAGCGATATCATTGCCTTTTTTGAAGTGGCCAATATCATGTATAATGAGATCTATATTTTCCTGGTGTTACTCGGCTGTATTGTGGTTGTCACAACAATGATTATGATTGTCAGGGAGCGGACGAAAGAAATCGGGATGATGATGGCTCTGGGCTTGGAGAGTAAAAATATCCTGCAACTGTTTCTCTTGGAGGGTGCGATTATGGGGAGCATCGGCAGTTTGCTCGGGGCCATTTCCGGGTCGCTCTTCACCGGTTATCTGGCCGAACGCGGGATCGATCTGAGTTCGGGGGTAAACGCTTTTGATGCAGTGCATTTGATTAACCCAATTATCTATCCGGTTCCTTCTCTGGAGAATGCCCTATTCGCGTTTGTGCTGGGGTCAATCATTGTCACCATTGCCTGTTTGATTCCAGCCCGGAGGGCAGCCTGGTTGGAACCGACCGAGGCGATGAGGGTGGAGTAATACGGGTCTGTCCGAAGAGAAATTTAAGCGGAGGGAGTTAATGCCTGATGAGAAAAGTGGTTTTTCTGGTTGTTTGCTCTATGCTTGTCTCGATCTTCGCCCCGGCAGTCTTTGGCGCGTTAACGGCGGAAGAGATCATCAAGCGCCGGGATGACAATGAGTACTATGATTCCGCCATGGCCGAGGTGGAGATGGTCATTATCAACCGGAACCGGCGGATCGTCAAAACCATGACCTCCTATGGCCAGGGCGATAATGGTTTAATCGTTTTCACCAACCCCCGGGACCGGGGGACTAAGTTCCTCAAGCGTGGTGATGACCTCTGGATGTTTTTCCCCGATGCAGAGGATCTGGTGAAGATCTCCGGGCACATGCTGAACCAGGGGATCATGGGGAGCGATTTTTCCTACCAGGATGTGATGGAGGCGGATAAGTTGACCGATTTATATAAGTTTGAACTGGTTGGGGAGGAAGAGCTCAACGGCCGCCCCTGCTATGTCTTGGAGGGGACGGCGGCTCCAGGGAAGGAGGTCTCCTATTACCGGAGGAAATCCTGGATCGACAAGGAGAGGTTTGTCGGGCTTAAAGAAGAGCTGTATGCGCGGAGCGGGCGGCTGTTGAAAGTGATGACCGTGACCAAGGTGGCGGAGGTTGAAGGCCGCTGGTACCCGCTGGAGTCGGTGATGGAGGATAAGCTACGGAAGGACACCCGGACCGAGTTCATTATCAAGAAGATAGAGTTCAACCCGGAGATCCCGGAGGGGACTTTTACGCTGGAGAATTTGCGGTAGTAGCGAGACGATGGCTTTTTGATCAGAAGTTGAATGCGGGCAATGGGTAACGAGTAGCGTGGGGAGAAAGGCTGATGGTATTTTGCCGGATTACCGGCTGACGCGGCGGCGCGCGCGTATGCGCGCGAATCACCGGCGCATGACGTCGTTGCTCGGTCCGGGCGGTGCTCGAAACCGGCGTGGTCTCCGGGAAACCGGGACCAAGGAATCCGGCCGGGCTGCTAAGGCTCGGTGGGAAGGAAACCGGGTATGTGGCTTACGGGACCTCCATGTCCCGGAAGCCACCGCGCCGCGTCCTGCGGCTTGCCCCGGTTTTCCTTCCCCCCTCGCCAAGTGCGCCCAGGGCCGTCTTCCCAGGCTCCGGATTCCCGGAGAACCCGCCAGCCGGGGAAAGTTCGTGTAAGCCCAGCCAGATTGCCGAGGCTCCGTGCGAGCGACGAGCGACGAGTAACGAGTCCCGAGCCTGCTCCGTCCTCCCTCGCGCCTAGCCCTGCTTGGTGCTGACGCCGCTAGCCGGACTTGAGGGTTGGCCAGCCGGCAATCCGGCAAGGGCAGCCCCCCGGCACGCTGGGGTTGAGCGCCGGGCTGGGTCTAGTTTTGGTGGTTAACTCCAACGGCTTGCATAAAACACGAGCAACGAGCAACCAGCGACGAGTGACGAGTCCGCGACGAGTGACGAGTCTGCGACGAGCAACGAGTACCGAGCTACGAGTCCCGAGAAGGAGGTTTTCCCGGTGTGCAAGATATTAATAGTTTTATTCCTTATAATAGCCGGGCTTTTAACGGCGACCCAGGTATGGGCGGTTGAGGCCGGGGGCAAAGCCGAGCTTATTTACGGCGGGACCTGGTTTGATAACGGGACCTTTACCGATGAGCTAAAAGACTACTTGGAACTGGAGCTTTATCTCCCCTCATTGGGGAAGACGGAGTTCAGTTACGCCTTCCGGATTGATCTTCCCCTGCAGGGGTTGACTGCAGGTAAAGAGGCAAGCTATTTCACGAAAAAGCTTTACGCAAAACACCGTTTTTCCCGTTTTCATTTGACTGTTGGCCGGCAACCGGTCTCCTGGTCCTTTGGGTCTTTATTGAACCCGGTTGATTACACCATTGGCGCAGAGGCCTTGGAGAAAGAGAATGACAGTAAATTTACGGATGCGGTGGAAGCCTATATCCCGTTGAACTGGAACTCCAGTCTGGCGCTGGTGGCTTCTTTTCCCACGGGTTTTGACTTCAAAGCGGAGAAAATGAAATGGGGGGTCAGGGG
>DUNX01000108.1 GCA_012839115.1 Bacillota bacterium | reverse complement strand
AGCAGCCCCAGCCCGGGGATGTGCCGGCCGATAACCTTCTTCACCAGTTCCGCGAGGAAACCATCCAGCCATTGGAAACCCAGCCACACCAGGTTAATGGTGACGATCACCGGCACGAACAATAATAGGCCGGCAAAGAATAAATTCCTCAACCGTCTCAGCATTATTCTCCCTCCTTACCATGTCCCCACGTTGTCCCGGGTGTTATCTCCGGGTTATAAAAAGCGCCCCGGGCTTTACCGCCCGGGGCGCCATTCTTTTCCCTTTTAGAGGAAATTAGCCAGGGAGTTGGCGAGGATAAAGGCGGCAAAGACCAGAGAGACCATGGATGTTAGTTTGATTAAAATATTCAGCGACGGTCCGGAGGTATCTTTGAAAGGATCCCCAACGGTATCGCCGACCACCGCCGCTTTGTGGGCGTCGGAGCCTTTACCTCCCAAGTTCCCTTCTTCAATGTATTTTTTGGCATTATCCCAGCTTCCACCGGCATTAGCCATCATCACAGCCATCATAAAACCAACCACTGTGGAACCGGCTAAAAGACCGGTCACCCCGTTTACGCCAAGCAACAACCCGACCAGGACCGGAACGATGATCGCAATTAACGCCGGGGCAATCATCTCCGCCTGCGCCGCCTGGGCGCAAATATCGACACTACGGGCATAATCCGGTTTGGCCTTCCCCTCCATAAGGCCGGCGATCTCTCTGAACTGACGGCGTACCTCCACCACGATCTTCTGGGCGGCGCGCCCCACCGCCTGCATGGTCAGGGAACAGAAGACAAACGGCAACATCCCGCCGATCAGGAGACCGATCAGCACTTGGGGGTTGGTGATACTCAGGTTAAACTGGAAAAAAGGATCGATCGATTGCACCTGCTGCGTATAAGTGGCAATCAGAGCCAAAGCCGTTAAGGCCGCGGAACCAATGGCAAACCCTTTACCCGTTGCCGCGGTGGTATTACCCAGTGCGTCCAGGGCATCGGTCCGGCGCCGGACTTCCGCAGGCAAACCCGACATTTCCGCTATCCCACCGGCATTATCCGCCACCGGACCATAGGCATCGGTGGCAAGAGTAATTCCGAGAGTGGAGAGCATTCCCACTGCAGAAATGGCGATCCCGTACAGGCCAAGCTGGAAATTACCGCCGCCTGTGTAATAATAGCTGATAAAGATAACAGCGGCCACGACTACAACCGGGAAAACCGTGGAAAGCATCCCCACCGCGAGACCGTCAATAATCACGGTGGCCGGGCCGGTGACCGCTGTCTCCGCCACCTGCTTGGTGGGTTTATACTCCGCTGAGGTGTAGTATTCCGACAACCGCCCGATGATAACCCCGGCCAGCAAGCCGCCGACGATGGCAACAAAAACCTTAATATTCTCCGCACCCAAAAGCAGGCGGACGCCGAAATAACTGGCTATCACCATTATTATGGCGGCAACGTTGACGCCGCGCCGTAAGGCCTTTAAGAGTGCGCTCTGATCCTCGTCTTCTTTAACGCGAACAAAGAAGGCGCCAATAATCGAGGCCAAAATCCCAAAGGCCGCCAGGAGGAACGGGAGTAAGAAACCTCTTATCTCCAGGCCCCCGGAAAAAGCCGAGATCCCCAGAATCGCCGCGGCGACAATCGCCCCCACGTAGGATTCGTAGAGATCCGCCCCCATCCCGGCCACGTCTCCCACATTATCCCCGACATTATCCGCGATCACCGCCGGGTTCCGCGGGTCATCCTCCGGGATTCCGGCTTCCACCTTCCCGACCAGATCGGCGCCAACATCAGCGGCTTTCGTAAAGATACCCCCGCCGACCCTGGCGAAGAGGGCCATGGCGCTGGCGCCCATCCCGAAGTTCAAGAAAACCGTGGAGATATCCGGCAAGCTCTTGCCGAGAGCGGCCATTATGAAGTACCAACCGCTGAGAGCCAGCAGACCCAAACCAACCACAATCAAGCCCATAACCGCTCCGCTCTGAAAAGCCACCCGCAGCCCATCATCCAAACTCTCCCGGGCGGCATTGGCGGTTCTACTGTTGGCCATGGTCGCCGTAGTCATGCCGATAAACCCGGCCAATCCGGAACAAAAACCACCGGTTAAAAAGGCCAGGGGCACGAAGAGGGATGCCAAAGATCCGCCGCCGGCCAAGGCAAGGACCAAAAGAATCACAAACATAATGGCGAAAAAGATAGCAACCCCTTGGTATTGCCGGCGCAAATAGGCCCGGGCGCCGATCCGGATGGCGCCGGCAATCTCCTTCATCTTCTCCGTACCCTCGGAAAAGCAAGAAATCTTCTTATAAAAATAGCCGGCAAAAACAATCGCCAGGATCGCACCGACTGGTACCAGAACAAAGAAGAAACTGACCAGTCCGTTACCTGCCATGAATACAACCTCCTTTTTCATCTAAAGCGCAACCTTTATTTCTTCGTTTGCCTTCGTTCTAAAGAAAAAAAATTCTCCAGGGGTCCGGGAATACCTTTTGGATTAACAAAAGTTTCATCAATTTCTCATTCTATTACTGGCGCCGGGGCAACAAGACGCCGGAAAAACGTTGGCGGAACGTCTGCGCCTACTTTTTCTTCCCCCCCTTTTTCAACTCTTTAGCCGCTTCCCGGTAAAGAGCGACAAGGCCCAAGACCAACCCGGCCAAAACCCCGGCTGTTGCCAGGAGAGGCCCGGTCTCCCAAAGATTATCCAGGTACCGGCCGCCGAAAAAGCCGGCGATGACACCGGCGGCCGGCCGGAGGGTAAGGCCGGTATACCGTGAAAGGCTCCGGAGAAATTCCGCAAGTTTCTTGTCGGAATCAAACATCTTTTCTCCCCCTGTTCGCCGGGTTTATTCCCGGGGTTCCCCCGGGTTTATTCCCGGGGTTCCCCCGGGTTTATTCCCGGGGTTCCCCCGGGGTCTCCCCCTCCTCCGGGGGAGACCATATTCTCCTGCACTGCGCTTTCCATCCGCTTCAAACCATGGAGGCTGAAGAACAATACCACTATTCCTACGAGAATAAGGATCATTCCAAAAAGAACCGGCACACGGGAAAGGAAGAAAGAGCCCGCCCCTAAAAATAGACTGAGCCCATAAAGGAGAAGCACCGCCTCCCGTTCCCCAACTCCCGAGAGAACCAGGAGGTGGTGAAGGTGGGCCCGGTCGCCGAGGGTGACCGGTTCTCCCCGCCGCCAGCGCCGCCAAATCGCCCATAAAGCATCCAAAAACGGCACCCCGAGGGCAAAAACCGGTACCGCCAGGGCAAGGATGGTCGGGAGTTTTAGCGCACCGGTAATTGAGATGGCGCCCAGAAGATAGCCAAGGAAATAGGCGCCGGAATTGCCCAAAAAAACCCGGGCCGGCGGGAAATTGTACGGCAAAAAACCGGCCATCGCCCCGATGAGCAGAGCACAGAGAAAAGCCGCTGCCGTCTGGTTCAGGCTTAAACCGATGGCAAAAAGACTCGCTGCGGCCAGCAGGCAAATCCCGGCCGCCAGCCCGTCCAAGCCGTCGATGAGGTTAATCATATTAACCGTAGCCAACAACCAGAGGATGGTCAAAGGATAGCCGGCCCATCCCAAGGCAATCATATCACCAAAAGGGTTGGTTAAGTAGTGAATGCGCAGCCCCATCCCTGCCGCCAAGAGGGCGATTCCCGCCTGCCCGGCAAGTTTAACCCAGGGGGAGAGGTCGTAACGGTCATCCAAATAACCAAGGGCCAAAATCAAGAGGCTACCGGTTAAGATCGCTCTCAGGTGCGGAAAGGCGGGTCCGCCCAAGACGAGCAGAACCAGAAAAAAACCGCTGCTTACCGCCAGGCCTCCGGTGAACGGCAGCGGTTCGGGATGAATTTTCCTGGCGCCCGGCAAATCCAAAAGTCCCCACCGGCGTCCGAGCCGGATCCAGACCGGGGTCCCGGCAAATACCCCTACAAAACCTGCGCCAATCAGTAAAAAAAGGTTCCAGCCGGCGATCATTTCCTCCCAGTTCATATAGATCGCCCCCTTATCCTTTCTACCTATCCTTCTTCCAGCTATCTTTTTTTTAGGCCTGTTCTTCCTCAAGCCCATTCTTCTTCAGGTCTATTCTTCTTCGGGTTTATCTTTCTTCAAGTTTATCTTTCTTCAAGTTTATCTTTCTTCAAGTTTATCTTTCTTCAAGTTTATCTTTCTTCAAGTTTATCCTTCTTCAAGTTTATCCTTCTTCAGGTTTATCCTTCCAATTTGTTAATCTTGTCCACCCTTTTCTGGTGGCGGCCGCCCTCAAATTCTGCGCTCAAATAGGCTTCGACAATCGCCAAGGCCGGCCCCACCCCAATCACCCGGGCGCCCAGAGCCAGTATGTTGCTGTCATTATGATTTCTGGCCATCCGCGCGGAAAAAACGTCATGACAGAGCGCAGCCCTGATCCCCTTGATCTTATTCGCGGCGATGGAAACCCCGATGCCTGTACCGCAAACCAGGATCCCCCGGTCATATTCGCCAGCCGCCACCTTGCGCGCGACCAACTCCGCTTGGTCTGTATAATCCACCGATTCCGGGGAATAAACCCCGAAATCATGATAGTCAAAACCCCGTTCCGCCAGAAACCGGAGGATCTCCTCTTTAAGAGGAAAACCGGCGTGGTCGGAAGCAACCGCAATCTTCAACTGTTGCTCGTTTTTTTTCATCATTCCGTTGGCGATCATCAACAAACACCTCTCAATCTGGCGGGCAGTATTTTCATAGGTTTGGAGATCCCCTCCGAAGGGGTCCAGAATATCTTCCTGCGCCTGCCGGTTTTCTCCCGCGCACGGGCGCACCGTTGTTTTTGTCCTTTCATCCGCTGCTCTTGTACCTTCATCCGCTGTTTTCCTACTTTTACCCGCTGCTCTCGGATATTCTCCTTCCTGCCGCCTGCCGTTCGTCCCGGCTGTATCAGTCTCCATGTCCACGGCAAAGCTGCCGGCCAATTCCTGCAGGGTGAATACTTTTCCTTCTGCTTCCGGGGCCAAGGTCAAAACCGCATCTTTTTGCCGGCGAGTCATCGTCAATACCAGATTGGCGGTGATGACCATCTCCCGGGTCAGCCGGCGCGCCCGGTGGCCGGAGAGATCCACCCCGGTCCGGCGCATCACTTCAACAGCTTCGGCGGAAGCGGGTGCTCCGTCAATAGCGGCCAGGCCCGCCGAAGTTATTTCCATCCCCGTTTTTCCTTTCTCCTGCAGTATTTTGCCGAAAAGACCTGCAGCCATTGGACTCCGGCAGGTATTACCGGTACAAACAAACAAGACCCTCTGCATACCCAGCCTCCTCCAAACACAATTAAAGACGGTTTGCTTATTCTATTTTCACCAAGACTGATCTGATGGTCCCGGCATTTTGGACGACGTTGATCTTTACCGGATAATTCTTTTCTTCCTTGGAAAACCAGACGGTAATCCGGGATACGGGATCGTCGATTTTATCCGTCATAAATCTCCGGAGTGGCGTTTCGACTCTTTCCTGGCCCAGATAGGAATATTCAACCTCCACCGGTCCGCTTGGGGTCAAGAAAAAAAAGGTCTTTACCCCCTTCTCCCACGGACGCGTCCGCAAGTAATAAACAAGTGAGAGGTTGTCCAGGCAAAACGCTTCCGGTAAGGCATAAATCTTCTCCTTTGTTTCACCCTTATCCGTTATTCTATGGATCACTTCACCTTTTTCCGGGGAAAAGAGGGTTTCCTCTCTTTTTTCCCTGTTTTGCTCTTGGATCTCCCGCAAGGAGTATCTGGGGAAGAGCCCTTCTTTATCCAGGTAAAGCAGGCCTTTCTCCCTGTAACGGAAAAGGAGGGCAATAGCGGGGTAGCTTCGTAATTCGGTTTGGACACAATAGACCGGATGTCCTTCATAGGTGGTTTCTCCCACCACCCTTAAGACCTGTTCCCCGATGGAAAGGCCTTTGATGGAAACCCGGTAATAGAGGCTTTCCCGGGTAAAGGTGTTTTCGTGCCCGCGGCCGGCAGAATCCGCTTCCCCTGGAAAAAACAGGGTGGAAAAGAGCACTCCGCACCATACCCCCAATAACAGCAGAACCTTTATTAGCTTTGAAAAAAATTTACGCCGGCTTTTCATCCTACCTCCACCACATTCCCTCCGGCTGCCTTCCAGAGACGGTTAAAGACAGCCCTTCCCAATCCGGTGCGGGAAGGAGCCGCAGCATAAATCGACTCCGCTCCGGCTTCATCACAAGCACGCAACAGGGAAAATAACCGCTCCGCAGCCTCCTCCGGTTTTTCTCTTTTCCCCAAGGAAAAAAAGAGCACCCCCCGGTAATAATCCCGGTCTTCATCATAAGCCAAGACCGCAGGTTTGCGCCGGGTTTTTTCCTCCTCGGCCAGGCGGTCCACAATATACCGGTTTACTCTGGCCGGTTCTCCCGCTACTAAATAAAGGGGGGCTTTCGGGGCGTAATGACGGTATTTCATCCCCGGCGCCAGCGGCCGCCCGGATTCAATCGTCGCCGGATCGGCTTCCTCCACCTGCCCAACGCCAAAGACCCCTTCAAGCATCTCCCGGGTAACCCCGCCGGGGCGGAGGATCCGCGGGGTTTCCCCTGTCAAATCCAGAACGGTTGATTCAACACCCACCCCGGTGGGACCGGCGTCCAAGATCATCTCCACCAGGCCGTCCAGATCTTCGACCACATGGCTTCCCCGGGTGGGGCTCGGACGGCCGGAAAGGTTCGCACTCGGCGCCGCCACCGGTATCCCCGCCAGTTCCAGCAAGCGGAGGGCCACCGGATGAGCGGGTACACGCACTGCCACCGTGGGCAGGCCAGCGGAGACCTCCGCCGGGACCGTCGCTTTTTTCGGCAGAACCATGGTGAGCGGGCCGGGCCAAAATTTTCCGGCCAAACGGCGGGCGGCAGGAGGAACTGCAACGGCAACCGCCGGCAGCCGCTGGTAAGAATCGAGATGAACGATTAAGGGGTTATCCACCGGCCTTCCTTTGACAGCATACAACCGTTGAATCGCCTGCGGGTGGTTGACCGCGGCGCCAAGCCCGTAAACGGTTTCTGTGGGGAACGCCACCAAGCCCCCCCGCCGCAGGATGGCCGCGGCCTCCCGTAAATGGGCCTCTTCCGGCTTTTCTGCGTTGATCTTAATAATCTTTGTCTTCTTCACATGTTTCATCTCTTCGTTTTTTGTCACAAGCATGAACCGCATAAGACACGCCTTGGCTACACCTGCCGGTGACAGTACCAAGCAAACCGGTAACATGTTTTTATTTACTTCGCCTTTTTTCCGCAAAACCCCTGCCGGAAATCGCAGAAGAAATTTGTCGCCGCGGGCAGAAAACCCGTTCCTACCCCCGCCGCCACCTGGTCCCCTGCGGGGTGTCTTCAATGATAATCCCGCGCTCTTTGAGTTTATCCCGGATCTCATCGGCCAACCGGAAATTCTTCTCCCGTCGCGCCTCTTCTCTCCTGGCCAGCATTGCTTCGATCTCCTGATCGTCGAGTCCGGCTGCGGGGGCTGGGGCCCCGAAACGGAGCCCAAGGATCTCCCCGCCCTCTTCCAGCACGGCCACGGCCTCCTGTAATCCTTTTTGCACTGCCGCATTTAAGGTAAAGCCCGGCGCCTGCGACCATTTGTTCACCTCGCGGACGAGTTCGTAAAGGACGCCGAGGGCGGCGGCGGTGTTAAAATCATCCTCCATTGCGGCGATGAACCGTGCCCGGCTTTCCGCGGCCAACTCCCGTATGCGGCCGGCGCCGTTCTCTGTCGCGTGCGCCCCCCCGGTCTCCTGCGTCAGCAGGTGGCGCCAGTTGTTCCAGGCAATCTCCAACCGTTCCAGGCCCCGGGCGGCCGCCTCCAGTTCTTGCCGGCCGATATTCAACGGATTGCGGTAATGGGTACCCAGTAACCAGAACCGGACAACCCGTGGAGGAAAATCCTTGAAAAGCTCCCGGATGGTAATAATATTCCCCAGGGATTTCGACATCTTGTCCCCGCCGGTGGTAATAAACCCCGAATGTAACCAGTACCGGACAAAGGGCTTACTGCCGGTGTAAGCCTCGGCCTGGGCGATCTCATTCTCATGATGGGGGAAGATCAGGTCTGTCCCGCCCCCGTGAAAGTCAAACCCGGGCTCCAGGTACCTCAGGGACATGGCCGAACATTCAATATGCCAGCCGGGACGGCCTTTTCCCCATGGCGATTCCCAAGCCGGTTCGCCAGGCTTCGCCGCTTTCCAAAGGGCAAAATCCATCGGGTGGCGCTTACGTTCATCCACTTCAACCCGGGCCCCGGCGGCCATCTCGTCAAGAGAACGCCCGGAAAGCTTACCGTACTCCGGAAAGCTCTCCACGGCATAATAGACGTCACCATCAACCGTATAGGCATACCCCTTTTCCAAAAGCCCGGAGATCATCGCGATGATCTCCGGGATGTGCTCGGAAACTTTGGGGTAGACGTCGGCTTCTTCCACGCCCAGGGCAGCCAGGTCTTCCATGAAAATCCGGGCATACTCCGCCGCCAGTTCCAACGGTGGCCGGCCCTCCTGTTGCGCCCGGCGGATAATTTTATCGTCAACATCGGTGATGTTTTGCACCATAAAGACCTGATACCCACGGGCCCGCAAAAAACGGCGGATCACGTCCCAGACCACCGGGGGCCGGGCGTTGCCGATGTGGGCGAAATCATATGGAGTGATCCCGCAAAAATAGATCCCCACCTTCCCGGGTTCCCTGGGGATAAACTCCTCCTTTTGGCGGGTCATGGTATTGTAAACCATTATTGCCATGACAATTCCTCCTTCAGCTGGACCGCTCCTGTTTTTCCAGGGATTGCAAGCGGTTCTCCAGATGCACTAACCTTTTCTCCAGTGCTTCACAGACCGCGGCCACCGGGTCGGGAAGCCTTCCGTGGTCCAAATCGGGGAAGCCCACCTTCCGGCCGTCCTGGATTACCACCCGGCCGGGAACACCGACCACGGTGGAGTTGGGCGGCACGGGTTTTATTACCACCGCCCCGGCGCCGATTTTGGCATTGTCGCCAATGGTGATTGACCCCAAAACCTTAGCCCCGGTGGCAATAATGACATTATTCCCAATCGTCGGATGACGTTTCCCCTTTTCCTTGCCGGTACCGCCGAGCGTCACTCCCTGGTAAATGGTAACATTATCCCCGATTTCCGTAGTCTCTCCGATTACCACACCCATCCCGTGGTCAATAAAAGTCCCTTTCCCGATTTTCGCACCGGGATGGATCTCAATCCCCGTAAAAAACCTGCTGATCTGGGAGATGATCCGGGCAAGCAGATACAGGTGGCGCCGGTAAAACCAATGGGCCATTCTGTGGGCAAACAAAGCATGGAGGCCGGGATAGCAAAGTAAGACCTCCAGCAGGTTTTTTGCTGCCGGGTCCCGTTCAAAAACCGCCCGGATCTCACTGCGTAGATTTGAAAAGGCCATACTCCTCACCCTTTCCGTGGAATGAAAAAACCTTCATCTCTCAGAGACGAAGGCTTCTTCGCGGTTCCACTCTGTTTGGGCAGTTATGCCCCGCTTTCGGCACGCGGTAACGGGCGAACCCGGGCGGAGGTACTCTCCTTTCTCCCCGCCGGTTCCGGGGTGCATTTCATCTCCGGCGCCGGGAGGATGCTTCCAGCCAGCGGCATCCCTCTCTTGCCCTTAACCAAAGATGACCGGCGCCTGCGCGCCGCCCCTTCTTCACCTTTAAATATTCTTGAAGATGAAACAGAAGTTGTATAAAGGATAAAGGATGATCCAATTGATAGTTTATTATATCATACTCCGCTTGGTAGTGAAAGGTTATTTAATTTCCCTCTCTCCACTGCAGTTCCGTTCCTCTCTGTAGCCGTGGGGGTACCGGCGGTGCCATTCCCAGGCCGTGGCAATAATCTCCTCCAACCGCGGGAATCTGGGGCGCCAACCCAATTCCGCCCGGATCTTCGCGGATGAAGCCACCAGGACAGTGGGATCGCCCGGCCGGCGCGGTGCTTCCTCCACCGGAATATCCACCCCGGTAACCTGCTGCACGGCCTCAATCACCTGCCGGTTGGAATAACCGTTGCCGTTCCCCAGGTTGTAAACGGTTGAAGCGGCGTCGCGGTTGAGGGCGTCCAAAGCCAGCAGATGGGCTTGGGAGAGGTCGGCCACGTGGATATAATCCCGGATGCAGGTACCGTCAGGGGTGGGATAATCGGTCCCGAAAAGTCGCAAGCGTTCCCGTAAACCCAGGGCTGTCTGGAGCAAAAGCGGGATGAGATGGGTCTCCGGCCGGTGGTCTTCACCGATCTTCCCCTCCGGGTCGGCGCCGGCGGCGTTAAAATAACGCAGGGAGATAAAACTCATACCATAAGCCCGCTCATAGGCTGTTAGTATCCCTTCGAAGGTCAATTTGGAAAACCCATAGGGATTGGCCGGTTGGAGCGGATGATCTTCAGGAATCGGCACGGTTGAAGGTTCTCCGTAAACCGCTGCCGTAGAAGAGAAGATGATTTTTGTTACCCCGGCGGCGACCATTGCGTCAAGAAGGACCAGCCCGCCGCTGATATTATTCCGGAAGTACTTGCCCGGATTTTCTGTTGATTCACCGACCAGGCTGTCCGCGGCCAGGTGGATAACGGCCTCAATCTCCTCTTCCCCCAGGATTCTCTCGACCAACGGCCGGTCGGCCACGTCCCCCCGGATCAACCGCCCACCGGAGACACAGGCGCGCGCCACCGCCTCCTGATGACCTGTGCTTAGGTTATCCAGGACAACCGGTTCATCTCCACGCCGGCAGAGATCCAATACCACTTGGCTGCCGATATAGCCGGCGCCTCCTGTTATCAGTATTTTCAATCTTTTTCTCCCTTCTGAATAAGCTCCGCCCCGCCGGCGGCGTTTATTTCATATAATGCGGGCGTAATTCCTGTTTGCCGTTGATAGCTGTTTAGAACCCGCCGGGAAAATTCCTCTACTGCATCCTCCCGCACCAGGCTGATCGTACAACCGCCAAACCCCCCGCCGGTAAGCCTGGTGCCAAGTACTCCCGGCACTTCCCGGGCCAATTCCACCAGGAGGTCGATCTCGGCGCAACTCACTTCGTAAAGGTAGCGGAGGGAATCATGGGAGGCGTTCAGCAAAACCCCGAAGGTTTTTAGGTCTCTTGCCTCCAAGGCCGCGACGCTCTCTTCCACCCGCAGGTTCTCACTGAGCACATGGAGAAGACGGCGGTAGAGAACAGGGCTTATCTCCTCCCGGTAGGCCTCAAGTTGGGTCAGGGTCAAATCCCGCAAGGATTTGACCTCCGGAAAGTGCCGGGAAAAAAAGGCCGTCCCCTCCTCACATTCCCGGCGTCTCCGGTTATATTCCGAATCCGCCAACGTATGCCGGACACCGCTTTGGCAGAGGAGAAAACGGTATTCGCCAAGCTCCAGCGGGAGTTGGCGGTATTCAAGGGAACGGCAGTCCAAAAAGAGGGCATGCCCCGCCTTGCCCAGCAGCGACACGAATTGGTCCATAATCCCGCAGTTTACACCGGCAAACTCATTCTCCGCCCGCTGGCAAATCCGGGCCAGTGCCGGGCGGTCAAAGGAAAGGCCATTCAACTCCTGTATAGCCAAGGCAGCAGCCACTTCCAGGGCAGCCGAGGAGGCCAGCCCTGCTCCGGGCGGGATTTTCCCGGTAAAAGCCACCTCTATTCCAGGTAGTTCTTCCCCGGCTTCCGTGCGCGCGCGCGCGCCTTGGAGAACCCGGAATACTCCCTGGAGGTAATTGCTCCAACTGTGATCGTGATCGTAAACAAAGGGGTCCTCCAGGGAAAAGGAGACCGATTCCTGCCGGTCAACGGCGTAAGCCTTTACCTGCCGGTCTTTTCGCCGCCGGGCGGCAAGAAAGAGCGAAAAGCCCACTGCCACCGGGAGCACAAAGCCGTCGTTATAGTCGGTATGTTCGCCAATGAGATTGACTCGCCCGGGGGCACGGACAACCGCCGGGGCAGCGCCCGGCCCGAAAACCTCCGTAAAGACGCCAAGTAAACTTTGGACCTCTTTCATCCTTTGCCCTCCTTATCTCCTGTACATCACGGTAATACCCGGCGCTTTCCCACCGCCCATTGGTTACGGCGCCCACCGGATTCTCCTGACGGTTTCGCGCGCACGGACTTATTCCCATGCCTATGTACGGCCGTACCCGTTTTTTCTCTCTTCATCCTTTACCTATTTTAACATTTTCTTTGGTTGTCTGTAATTTCCTGCTTTCACCGGCTAATTTGAGTTTTCTTGTTTCGTTTCTGAAAAACCTCCACCACATGGTAGGTATTTTTTGACCGGTGCCGAAATTATTCTAAAATCACTCGTGCGCGCGCGCGCGAAATATTTCTGGAAAGGGGTATTATTTCTATGATCAACACTGTTGCCAATACCATTAGGGGATTGGCCGCCGATATGGTTGAAAAGGCCAACTCCGGCCATCCCGGTCTGCCTTTGGGTGTTGCCGAAATGGCGGCGGTTCTTTACTCCGAGATCTTAAGGCACGATCCCGCCGTCCCCGATTGGGCGGACCGGGATCGTTTTATCCTCTCCGCCGGCCATGGTTCGGCACTGCTTTACTCCCTTCTGCACCTGGCCGGTTATGACCTCCCCATGGAGGAACTAAAGCGTTTCCGGCAATTGGGGTCAAAAACCGCGGGTCACCCGGAATACGGCGCCGTCCCTGGAATCGAAACCACCACCGGACCGCTGGGGCAGGGGTTCGCCAATGCTGTGGGCATGGCTTTGGCCGAAAGAATGCTGGCCGCCCGTTTCAACCGCCCCGGTTACGAAATCGTCAATCATTATACTTATGTTCTTGCCGGCGACGGCTGCCTGATGGAAGGGGTCAGCGCAGAAGCCTCATCTCTCGCCGGCCACCTTGGCCTGGGGAAACTTATTGTCTTCTATGACGACAACCAGATTACCATCGAAGGCTCCACTGAACTTGCTTTCTCAGAGAATGTCGCCGAACGCTACACCGGCTACGGATGGCATATCCAGAGGATCGACGGGCATGACCCGGAACAGGTCCGTCAGGCCGTGGAAAAGGCAAAGGCGATAACAACAAAACCTTCTTTAATTATAGCCAAAACCGTCATTGCCAAACACAGCCCCCTGGCAGGAAGCCACAAATCCCACGGTGCGCCGCTGGGCAAAGAGAATATTGCGGCCATGAAAGAAGCCCTTGGCCTCCCGGTGGATGAAGAGTTTTATGTGCCGGAAGAAGTTGCCGCCCATTTTGCCGCCAAACAGAAAGAGTGGGCGGAAAACCGGGCCAACTGGGAACAACTCTTTGCCGACTGGGCTAAGAACAATCCCGACCTGCATCAGGAGTGGCAACGAATCTTCTCCCGGGAACTCCCGGCGGATCTGGAATCCTGCTTGCCGGAGTTTGCCGAGGGTTCCGCTGCCGCCACCCGTGACAGCGGCGGGAAAATCCTTAATGCCCTGGCCGCCTGTGTTCCGGAATTGACCGGCGGCTCCGCGGATCTTGCCCCCTCCACCAAGACCTTTATCGACGGGGCCGGATCTGTAAAAGCCGGGGACTACAGCGGCAGAAACCTCCATTTCGGCGTGAGGGAGCACGCCATGGGCGCAGTCCTGAACGGCCTCTCCTTACACGGCGGTTTCCGGGTCTACGGTTCCACCTTCCTGGTCTTTGCCGATTATATGCGTCCCCCCATCCGTTTGGCCGCCCTAATGAAACAGCCGGTGGTCTTCGTCTTCACCCATGACTCCTTTTATGTGGGGGAAGACGGCCCAACCCACCAACCCGTCGAACATGTTGAAAGCCTGCGCTTGATCCCGGGGTTGCAAACCATTCGCCCGGCCGATGCCCGGGAGACCGCCGGCGCCTGGTTGCAGGCTTTAAGAACAACGGACGGGCCGACCGCATTAATCTTAACCAGGCAGAAACTGCCGTTACTGAGTGGTTCATCCATCGACGGCGTCGCCCGCGGCGGTTATACCATTCGTGAGGTGGACGGCAACCCGGATCTGGTGATTCTGGCTTCAGGAAGTGAGGTTCCCCTGGCCGTAGCCGCCGCTGACTTTCTGGCGGCAGACGGGAAAAAGGCCCGGGTAGTCTCCGTCCCCTGCCGGGAACTTTTCCTCAGGCAAGACCCGGCTTACCTCAGTGAGGTTTTAGGAGATACGGGTACCCCGCGGGTGGCCATTGAGGCCGGAACCGGCTGCGCCTGGTTTCGGATAGTTGGCTGCGACGGGCTGGTGATTTCCATGGAAAGATACGGTGAAAGCGGACCTGCGGAAGAACTCGCCGCCCACTTCGGTTTTACACCGGAAGCGGTTGCGGAAAAAATCAAGAACCACTGCCCATGATAAACTGGTAAACGGGCTCAGATCCAAACCACTTACCAGCAACAGGAACCCCCCCGGTCTCCCGGGGGGGTTCTTTTGTGCGTGTTATCAGAAACCCGTTTTATAGCGGTCTCCCTTGCCGCCTTGCAAAAGGCTTTTTACTTACAAGGGTTTTTTATGCGCGTTCTTTAGGCATTAACAACCATAATCATGGTTATACTTCTATAAATAGCCGGTTCCATTCCCGCATATGGTTTTATTGTTTTTTGTTTTTTCTCCAAAGCCCATCATCTTTTCGAATCCTGCGGGAAACCGGAACCCTGCGCAATTCTTTAGGGGGTATTTGCATGCTCAGATCGTTAAGCGACTACCGGGAGATCGTTGGCGACGGCGTTTTAAGTGAAATCTACAAGAAGTCCCTAAAAATCTGCAAGAAACACATTGTCCACATCAACTCGACTTACCAAGGGGGAGGAGTGGCGGAGATCCTTCCCAACCTGGTTTCCCTCATGAACGACGCGGGCATCGACACCGGCTGGCGTATCCTCCATGGCGATTCCGACTTTTTTTCGATCACAAAGAAATTCCACAATGCCCTGCAAGGGGAGAAGATTAACCTCTCTAAAATAAAACGCCGGTTGTACCTGGAGAACAATGAATCGTTCTCCCGCTTCACCCATATTCACCACGACTGTGTTATTATTCATGATCCCCAGCCGCTCCCCTTGATAAATTTCCAACGCAAGCACCAACCCTGGATCTGGCGGTGCCATATTGATATCTCCCATCCCAATCAGGAGTTGTGGGATTTTCTTAAATCCTTCATTCTCCGGTACGATTTGATGATCATTTCCGATAATGAGTTTTACCGGAAGGATCTCCCCATTCCGCAACGGGTTATTTACCCGTCAATTGACCCCCTTTCACCAAAAAACATGGAGATCTCGGAGGAACTGATCCGTAAAACCCTGCGCAAATTCAAAATACCCACAGATAAACCCTTGATTACACAGGTCTCCCGTTTTGACAAATGGAAAGACCCGGAAGGGGTAATCGAAGTCTTTCAAAGAGTCAAGGAAGAAATCGACTGCCGGCTGGTCCTCTGCGGCAGTATGGCGGCGGATGATCCCGAGGGGATGCAGATCTACAATAAAATCATGAATAAACCGGCAACGAAAAAACTTATCCAAAAAAAAGACCTGATCGTTCTCACCGCTGAAAACCAAATCCTGGTGAATACTTTGCAAAGGGTCTCGTCGGTGATTATCCAGAAATCCCTTCGTGAAGGGTTCGGGCTTACGGTTACCGAAGCCCTTTGGAAAGGCACCCCGGTGGTTGCCTCTAAAGTCGGGGGGATCCCCAACCAGATTATCCATGAAGAAACCGGGTTTCTCCTGCAACCCAAAGACTATGCCGGTTTTGCCAGGGTCATTGTGAACCTGTTGCAAGACCCCGGCCTCTGTGAAAAGATCGGTTCCCGCGCCAAGGAACACGTGCGGAATAATTTCCTGATCACCCGCCACCTCATCGACTACCTGGATCTGCTGGGAGAGATTTTATAAGAATTTCTTCTTAAATTTGCCCTTCTGTTTT
>DUNX01000107.1 GCA_012839115.1 Bacillota bacterium | reverse complement strand
TGGGGAGCCAGGGTAATCAAGGCGCTCAGCAAGAGGTCTTTATGTTTAAGCTCCTCCCCCTTTTCTTCACCGAGCACCTGCCGGAGGTATTTTTGTTCCAAAGGTTTTTTCTCCTCGTCAAGAAGAAAAAACTCCTCCGGACTGAAAAAAAGAACGTGGACCTCGTCGATGCGCGGTTCTTGAATCTCCACAAAATACTGGAGTAGTTTGATAAATTCCTGATATTCTTTGTCCGCCAGAAAATTGTCGATCAGTTCCTCAAGGCGTTCCTTCAATTCAAAGAAATAGTCTTTCAGCCGGAACCGTAAAAAACCTTCCAAAAAGATCCGGTCATTTTCCCTGAGAAAATCCTCCACTTCCTTCTGGACCCGGGCCAGGCGCCGCTCCGCCCCGGATTCATTCAGGGAAGAAATAACTTGGTCGCAGAGGAGCCAGGCTTCTTCCTTGGAAAGGTAAGGATGGTCAATCCGGGTCATCCGGTAGACAAAATCCTTGGAAACATCCCCCAAAAGCAGCGTGCTCACGATGGAAGAAACCGTGGTGCGGAGAGTTTCTTCCGGCCTTTTTCCGTCTTTCTCCTGGGCATCACTGAGGACACAGGCGATAAAGGCATAGCGCCCCAATTGGTGAGGCTCTATATCAATTAAAACCCCGTTCTCTTTGACCCGGGAAAACTCTTTATCCAGATTCCGCTGTAAATCAGGGAGAGACTGGCGGGTTCCAATATAAATAGCCGGCATTTTTCCCCCTCCTCTATGGATATTATATGGGCAGAGGGAGAAGGGATATACAGTCAAGTTCCACTAAAACCCCTTTTTCCTGGGACTTTGTCGTATTTTTCTTAATCATCCTGGTACATTTGCCATCCGTGTTTCGAGGGGGCTTTCCCATTTAAAAATAAAACCACTGGACGACGGGAGAGTAAAATCTCCGGCCTCAGGCCAGGCGGCGACCGCTCCCGGATGGTGAACTGAATTGTCGCCTTCGGGCGGCAGGTCATTCACACAGTCGATATCCGCCAGCCGCACCCAAATCCCGGGCCTGGGAAATTCCAGGTTGACGGTGACGGCAAAGGGTTCAAAATTCAAAAGGACCACCATCTCCTCCCAGGGGGCGTCCCCGGGCCGTGTGGCCCAGCCGATCACTCTCCGGCCGCCACCCCGTGCCTCCTCGAACCAAGGACCAATGAGCCACGAAAACTTCCCTTCTTCCGCCGGGTTGTAGCCGTAGATCCGCAGCCCAGGATAGCGGCGGCGCAGGGAGATCAGGCGCCTGGCCCATTCGAAATAATGATTTTTCTTCGCCAGTTTATTCCAGTTCAAATCGATCCGATTCCGGGGGCGTTCGACCCCAAATTCCTGTCCCATATAGATCATGGGTTGACCCAAGGCAACGACCGTTGCAAACAGCCCCAACCGGGATTTCCGTTCTTTGGCCGCTTCCCCGGAAAGGTCATCCCCGGCGGTGGCCACTTCATATGGGACGCTATGCTCATCATGGCTTTCGCAGTAATTGATGACATTGTTGGTGTGGGCGGCAAAAAAATCGCGGCAGAAATAAAAGAAACTGCCGAGGCGTTCCGGCGAGTCATCGGTCCAGTCCTCATAAACCCCCTCCCTGAGCAGGGCCTTGATTTTGTCGTGGAAAGGATCGCACCATTGGGCATAGCCGTTATACCCTTCCAAATTAAGGTCCGCCTCGTTGGGAAGGTTCTCCGCAATCAGCAGGCAGTCGGGTTTGAAACCGGTATCTTTAATCTCATGGGCCAGGCGGTGCAGGAGCCGGTGGTCCATCCAACTGCTGTGGGTGGCGTCAAACCGGAAACCATCCACATGGTATTCGCGGATAAACATCTTACAGGCATCAATTAGCATATTTTGGACCTCGTCTTTCTCCGTGGCCACCCGGTTTCCCCAGGGGGTTTCGCCGTTGAAGTAAAAACCGCCCGGACTGCCGTCATAAATGATTTCCCACAAAGGATTGAAGGTGTTGGAGGTATGGTTGAAGACCTGGTCGACAATGACCGCCAAGCCCTGCCGGTGGGCGGCGTCCACCAAAGCCCGGAAATCATCGCAGGTACCGAAGTCCCGTTCGATGGTCATAAAGCCGCAGGGGTCATAGCCCAGCCGGTCGGGACCCAAGGCGGTCGGCGCCTCGGAGGTGGGCATCAAAGCCAGGGCTGTTACTCCCAGCCGGTTAAAATAGCCGTCCCGGATCCGGTGGATCACACCACGAAAAGTGCCGGCGATCTCCTCGGGGATTTCCGGATCTTCACCGGTAAACCCATAGACATTCAATTCATAAATGATTAACCGGTCCATTGGCGGAGTTTGCCAGGTCCTGTCCTGCCATTGGTAAACCGTGGGGTCGATCAGTTGGCAGTTGTTGGTGTTATAATCCGGCCCGTAGCGGCGGGCGTAGGGGTCCTGGACCATACGAACCGGCCGCTGATCGCTGTT
>DUNX01000106.1 GCA_012839115.1 Bacillota bacterium | reverse complement strand
GAATACGAGGCCGGGCGGAGGGTGTGTTCCCTGGATGAGGTGGATGAGGAGTTTTTGCGGGGTTTATGACCGGCTTTTTTCTTGTTCCTTCTTTTTCAGCCGTTAGTTAAAAAACCGGAGAAACCAGCGGTTCACCAGCGGGTTTTGAATTCACGCGGAAGAAAGGAGAGAAAACCGTGGAGCCAATAGAAATTGACGAGCATCTCATTGGTAAAAAACACCCGCCCTTTATTATCGCGGAGATGTCGGGGAACCATAACGGGTCGTTGGAGCGGGCTTTGGCCATTGTCGAAGCGGCGGCGGCGGCCGGGGCCCACGCAGTGAAGCTCCAGACCTATACGGCGGATACTATGACCCTTGATCTTGCGGAAGGCGAGTTCTTTATCAACGACCCAGAGAACCTCTGGCAAGGGAAGTCCCTCTACCGGCTTTACCAGGAGGCGGCCACCCCCTGGGAATGGCATGAGCCAATCTTCAGGCGCTGCCGGGAATTGGGGTTGGTCGGTTTTTCTACCCCCTTTGATGCCACGGCCGTGGATTTCCTGGAGAATCTGGGGGCGCCCTGTTACAAGATTGCCGCCTTTGAAAATACCGACCTGCCTTTAATCCGGAAGGTGGCCGCCACCGGGAAACCGCTTTTCATCTCCACCGGTATGGCGAGCGCTGGTGAGTTGGAGGAGACTGTCTCTGCGGCGCGGGCGGCCGGTTGCCCAGAGGTGGTTTTGCTCAAATGCACCAGCGCCTA
Organism: Bacillota bacterium; assembly: GCA_012839115.1. Lineage (GTDB taxonomy): Bacteria > Bacillota > UBA4882 > UBA10575 > UBA10575 > JAAYGG01. Next base: position 2,376 of record DUNX01000106.1, on the reverse strand, counting down.
CCCGGCGCCCCCGGAGGAGGCAAACCTTTTGACCATTCCACATCTGCGGGAGCTTTTCCGGCGCCATGTGGGTCTCTCCGACCATACCCTGGGGATCGGCACAGCCGTGGCCGCCATAGCCCTGGGGGCGGTGGCCATCGAAAAACACTTGACTCTTTCCCGTGCGGAAGGAGGGGTGGACGCGGATTTTTCTCTGGAACCTGCGGAATTAAAAACCCTGGTGGAAGAGGCGGACCGGGCCTGGCGGTCCCTGGGGCGGGTCAGTTACGGACCGGGAAGGAAAGAACAGGCCTCATTAAAACACCGGCGCTCCCTTTATATCGTCGCCGACCTGGAGGCGGGGGAAGTTCTAACCCCGGAAAACCTGCGGGCGATCCGGCCGGGGCTGGGCTTGGCGCCTAAATTTTATGAACTGGTCTTGGGAAAACCCGTGAAAAAAGGGGTAAAAAAGGGTACCCCGCTCAGTTGGGAATTGCTGTTGTAGGTGGGGTTAAATTCAGCAAAGGCGGGATTGGGACAGGGTAAAAAATTTACCGGCTACCCATAAAGTTTTCTTTGGATCCTGCCGATATAATAAATGACACGGAACAAAGGAAGTTCCGTGGCCTTCCAGCCTTTTGGGGCGGCCGACCAAAAGGGAGGAGGAAAAAAATAATTCAAGGAGGAAGATGTTATGAGGATAGTTAACAACATCTCAGCAATGAACACCCACCGGCAATTGGGAATTGCCGACGGCAACCTCAGCAAAAGCCTGGAGCGGCTTTCTTCCGGTCTGAGAATCAACCGGGCCGGGGACGACGCCGCAGGACTGGCGATCTCCGAGAAGATGCGCGCCCAGATCCGTGGTATGAACCAGGCGGTCCGGAACGCCCAGGACGGGATCAGCGTCATCCAGACCGCTGAAGGGGCCCTGGCTGAAGTCCACAATATGCTCAACCGCATGCGTGAACTGACGGTCCAGGCCGGAAACTCCACCTTAACCGATGGCGACAAACAAAAGCTGAACGACGAGTTCTTCCTGTTGTCCAAGGAGATCACCAGGATCGCCGAGACCACCGAGTTTAACACCATGGTCTTGCTCAGCGGGGCTTTTGCTCCTGGCGCTCCCGCTGATGCTCCCGGTAAAATTACCCTCCAGATCGGTCCCAATGCCGGACAGACATTGGAGATCGAGATCGGCGACATGCGGGCGGAGACTTTAAATGTGCAAGCCAAAAAGATTCTTTCCAGTACCGAAGGAACGCTCTTTATCGGCAGCGGCTCTACCGCTAACAATATTAGCGAGGCACTGCTCGCAATCGATGGTGCCATTGAAGATGTTTCGGCCCAAAGAGCTTCTCTCGGTGCCTACCAGAACCGGCTTGAGCACACCATCCAGAACCTGAGCATCACCGCTGAAAACCTGTCGGCGGCGGAAAGCCGGATCCGGGACGCGGACATGCCCGCGGAGATGGCGGAGTTCACCAAGAACCAGATCCTGCTCCAGTCGTCCACCGCCATGTTGGCCCAGGCCAATATGAAGCCGCAAGTAGTCCTTTCATTGTTGGGATAAGGGTACCCGGTTGACGGCCGGCCGGCAAGACCGGCCGGCTCTTCTTTCAAATATTATGAAGGGTTAATAGCCGCTGAGCCCGATTTTTAGGAGGTGAAATCATGCGGGTGGAAAGGATTCAGCCCGAAAATGTAAAGGCGGACGGAGCCGCCGGTGTTCAGGAAGAACAAAAAGTACTGAGACAGTTTATGAGCCCGTTAGGAGCAGTCGAACAGGAAAGGCGCGAAGCAAAAAAAGAGGAGCTTTCGCGGAAAGAATTATTGGGGATGCTGGAGGAGAAGACCGGGCAACTCAACCGGGCTTTGGAGATCTTTAACAAGCGGCTCCGTTTTGAGGTTCATGACGAAACAGAACGGATTATGGTGAAGATCCTGGAAAAGAGGGTCGATAATACTGATGAGGTGATCAGGGAGATCCCCCCGGAACGGGTCCTGGATATGCTGGCCCGCATCGAAGAGATGATTGGTCTCCTGATCGACGAACGGATTTAGGAGGGGAGAAAAATGGCAGGAGCATTTGGTATTGACGGTCTGGTCTCCGGGCTTGACACCACGCAACTGGTTAAAGAATTGGTAGCCCTAGAACGACAGCCGGTTGTGCAGTTGGAGGCGAGGAAAAGCAAGCTCCAGGCGGAAAATGACGCCTGGCGGGCGGTTAATTCCCGCCTGTACAGCCTGCGGGAGGCCGCTCTGGATCTCCAGTCGATCTTAACTTTCCGGGGTCGAAGCGTTACGCTGACAGAAGAGGATGTTTTGACCGCTTCCGCAGGCGCCGGGACGCAGAAGGGTGTTTATAACATCAAGGTTTTGCATTTGGCCCAGGCG
>DUNX01000132.1 GCA_012839115.1 Bacillota bacterium | reverse complement strand
CTTTTGCCGGTCATAGTCCGGATCAACTCTTCTTCCGTAGTATCGCTTAAGAGCAGATCCGCTTCTTTTCTACCGTCTTTAAGCACTGTCACCGTATCGGCGATGGCAAATATCTCTTCCAGCCGGTGACTAATATAAATAATGGTCACATTTTCACTCTTCAGTTTCTCAATAATCGCAAAAAGCTTCTTAATCTCTTCTTCCAGCAGAGGAGCGGTTGGCTCGTCAAAGATCATAACCTTGGGGTCTTTCACCAAAGCCCTGGAGATCTGGACAAATTGCCTTTCCGAGACATCCAGTTCTTTAATGAGTTTATGGGTATCGATTTCTACCCCTAATTTGGATACCAAAATCTCCCTGGCTACTTCATGCATCTTTTCTTTATCCAGAAAAACCCGGCGTGAAACCGGCTCATGGTTAAGCATGATTGATTCCGCCACATTAAAGAAGGGGACCAAATCGTTCTCTTGGTAAATCGCCTCAATTCCCAGGTTGTACATCTTATCCGGAGTAATATTACTAATTGGTGACCCGTTGAGATATATCTGGCCGGAAGTAGGCTGGTACAAACCGGTGAGGATTTTGATCAGAGTAGATTTTCCAGCCCCGTTCTTGCCGACCAGCGCCCGGACTTCGCCTTTTTTTACCTTAAAATCCACATCCTCCAGTGCCAGGACCCCCGGGAACCGTTTGCTCACATTGCACATTTCAATCATATATTCACTGCTCATTTTAGCACCGTCCTAATTTAACCCGGCCGCCTTTTGACGGGCGGCCGGGTTGATAATATAGCTATTATTTGTATTGTTCCAGTGTTCCGTAGACTTCTTTAGCATTCTCCCTGGTAACCAGGATCGAAGGAACAAACTTCATCACCGGGACCTCTTTCCCTTTAATCGAATCCATGGCTACCTCGGCAGCAGTTTCCCCGATCTTGAACGGTTGTTGTGCAACTGTGGCTTCATAAGCAGAGTTTGGATCCATAATCATCTTCATTGCCGTAGGGTCGCCGTCAAAACCATAACAGCCGACTTTACCGGCTAATCCCATGTCTGCGATAGCCTGGGCGGCGCCGATCATCGGCATGTCATAAATCGCCCAAAACGCGTCAATCTCCGGATGCGCCCGTAACATATCCCTGGTTTTATTATAGGCGTCAGGCACTGTCCCCGGTTCCACTTCCGCTTCTTGAGCAACGATCTTCACATCCGGATGCCACTTGAGGACGACATCCAGAACATCTTTGCGCAATTCTTCAATGGGATAACCCGGGACATAAAAAATCCCCAACTCCCCCTTGCCCCCCAGGTCGCTGATCATCTTCAAGGCCAGTTCCGCTTCGGCACTGAAATTATTGGTCGAAACATTACAAAGACTATAAGGGGTGTTGAAGTCACAGGTCACAACAGGAATCCCTCTATCCCTCGCCTGTTTGATCGCTGGTTCAATTACGTCCTTGAAACCCAAAATAACAATTAGGGCATCCACTTTTCTTGAGATCAACGTCTGAATGTCGCTCAACTGTTTTTCCGCTCTTTTTTCACCGCTAAAGGCAAGAACCTCGGCTCCCAGTTCCTTAGCCCTGCTGATGGCGCCGTTATAGCAGTTGATATCCCAATCATGTTCCGTACCTGCTACAGAGATGCCGATTAATGGTTTCTTTTTCGCTGCTATTACCGTATTGGCGGTTACGACCAGAACCAGTACTAGCAATAAATACAGAAATCTCTTCTTCATGTTAGTCTCCCTTCTTAACTAATTCTTCCACCAGTCTGCTTTCACACACCCAGGCATGTCTTCCCTTGTTTTACCCCATCATCCAGGCTTTCACAGTATACCTTGTATGTGCCGTTTTTTTCTCCCTGATCAACTCCTTTCACACGCGGTCTGTAATGAATACCTTCGCATCCGAAATATGTTATTTTTATCATTTTTCTTTACTAATATCATTTTATGCCTTTTTAACGTTTTTGTCAACAATATTTAAAACATCCGATCTGGATGGACTAATAAGCTAATTTCTTATGACAGGTAAAAAAAACGGCCGCGGGAAGAAATCCGCGGCCGTCTACCAAACTAAAAATTTTCATTGTCTTGTCCATCAAACCACTCCTCGAACGGACTCTTTTTATTCAACGCTATACTTCCCTCTATGTTCCTCATTTTTCTCTTTTGTTTTGTGATAGTAATAATTTTAAAAAACGGGCATACTTTTTAGAGAACCTTGCGGAAATTTCGGAAATATACTAGAATGGAGGTGAGGATGGTGAAGAGTATGAGTTTAACTATCAACTCCAAAGATATAAAAGACGAAAAAAACCTTGACAGAATGATAGAAACAATAAAAAACTACATTTTGGAGATTGCCGCTACTGTAGAAGCCTTCAAAATAGATTTTACTCCTGTTGTTGAAGAAGAGAAATATTACACTACAAAAGAAATTGCAGAAGTATATCAGGTTACCGACCGGATGGTGAGAAAGTGGTGTGAAAGCGGAAAGATAAAGGCAATGCAAACACCGGGGGGCAAATGGCGGATCCTGTCATCCCAATTTCCGGATTTAGGTAAAGTAAAAGCATTCCGGGAAACTGTGGAGAGGATAAACAAAAGATTTGAAGGCTTCCCTGCTATTGAGGATTACGAAAAATGAGCGGGCCAAGAGCTTTGCTCGATACAACAGTCTTTTGTGGAGCGCTTGTTAAATCTGATGGCTATAACATGCGGTTACTCGAATTGGGTTCCACTCCTCTATACAGACCTATTATAATACAATCTGTAATAGCTGAGTTTATCCATAAAGCTGTAACCGATGGAATAGGAAAAGGCTCCCGCAAAAGGCATTATACTTCTGAAGAAATTCAAGTTTTCCTTATGAAATTTGGCGACATTCTTGATCCCCGAGAAGCAGAAGACATCGGAGCGACATATAACTATGTATCAACTTTTCCCGCCAATACTCCTTTGTGGGTTGTTTTATCAAAACTCGCAGATGCCTGGCCCGTTAATTCTGATATTTCAAAGAAACTCAATCGTCCAATTAGAGAAACAGATTTAGGCGATATTCATATCGCTCTTGGTGTATTAAAATGCTGTCCTGACGTATTAGTAACGTCGAATATCAAAGACCTTGCCTATCTTAATAGCTTTTGCCAGGTAATGAAGCCAAGTGAGTTTTTACAGTATATAGACGCCCTGTAATAAGCGTGCCGTCTTTGATCTTTATCTCTTTTGGCTCGGAGGAACGCTCATCAGCTTTGGGTTCAATAGAGACAAAATAGGTACAAAATTGATACGCCAGGAGCAGAAAAATATGATAATATATTATCAATAGAATACTCCCGAAACCGCCGTTACATTGGCGGTTTTTTTATGTCACATTCATCCATTCCCACTCTTAAGTGGGTTTTTTTATGCCTTTTTTTACTTATCCATCATCATATCCACGGCATGTATAGAAAATGAGAAAGCGAGGATGTCATTTTGATCTACGCTGAAAAAAAGCAGGATGAACCCGCCTTTGTCTCTGTGAACACCATCGCGCGCGGGCGTGTCCTGCAGCCGGAAAAGGCAACTGCGGAAACAACCATCCTACACCAAGCCAAAGAAAAAGAAGAGACCCTAAACAGCGACGAAAGCCTCCAATTGGCAAAGGCCGGACCGGGGGCTGCCACGCCGGAGGCCAATCCCAACCGGCTCCTGGAAATGGTCGGCCGACTGGTACGAAACATCCCCGGCTATCACCTCCTGGCGCTGGCCCTCGGCCGCGACCCCCTGACCGGACAGGCGGTCAAGGGCGACGGCCTTACCTGGGGCAAAGCCATCTCCGGGCTGCTTCCCGGCGGCGCCGCCCTCTTTGAAAACCTGGAAAAAGCCGGTGTGATCACAAAAGCGGTCGCCTGGTTCAGGGAAGAAATTCAAAACCTGGGGCTCACTTTTGCTTCTATTAAAAACCTCTTTGAGCAGGACTGGGCCGCTATTGTCGGGACCCGGTCCCCGCAAGAAGAGACTACGGAGAGAAAAACCGGCTGGTTTGAGAAAGCCGTGAAGGCGGTGAAGGAAGTAGGGGCTGCCGTGGTCAGTGTTGGGAGAGCGCTTCTCAGCCCGGAAGAGACCTTTAACAAGATAAAGGGAATCTTCTTAGCCCCAATCCAACGGGTCATTGATTTTCTCCGTAAGGCCGGGCCGAAGCTGATGGAGTTTGTCTTCGAAGGCGCCCTGGTTCTGGCTAACGCCCCGGTGAAAAAGATCATGGAAGTACTCAACAAGGGGAAAGGCGTGCTCCTCCAGATCATCACCGATCCCGTCGGTTTCCTGAAAAACCTCCTCCAGGCTATCCACAGCGGTCTCCAAAATTTCCTGGACAGGATCGGTGTCCATCTCCAATCCGGACTGGCCGGTTGGCTCTTCGGTACCCTGAGCGGGATTGGGATCGTCTTGCCGGAAAAACTCAACCTCGCCGGTATCTTCAGCCTCATCGCCCAGATTCTCGAAGTCACCTGGCAGGCGATTAAGGCCAGGGTCATCAAGCTCTTAGGACCAACGGCGGAGAAAGTCATAGAACAGGTAGAGAAAACCGTAGCGGTAATCGCCGATTTTATCACCAGGGGACCGATCGCCCTCTACGAAATGGCCATGGAGTTCATTGGCGACCTGAAAGACCGCTTCTTTACCTCGATCATTGAATGGGTCAGGAACACCGTGGTCTTCCAAGCCGTGCAAAAACTCCTCGCCATGTTCACTCCGGTGGGCGCCGTCATCCAGGCTGTCATCACTATCAGTAATACCATCAAATTCTTCATCGACCGGGCCAAACAGATCGCCGCCTTTGCCAACGCCGTCTTTGACTCCATCGCCGAGATCGCCGCCGGTAACCTGAAGAAGGCCATAGTTGCCGTGGAAAACTCCTTGGCCAAAGCCCTCCCGGTAGCAATCAGTTTTATGGCAACTTTAGCAGGAATTGACAAAATTGCGGCGAAGATCAAGGATATCATCAAGAAGATCCGCCAGCCCATCGACAAAGCCGTAGAGAAAGTCGTCGGGTTTGTGGCGGATAAGGCCAAGGCCTTGCTGGCGCGCGCGGGACAGAAGGAAAAATCCGTCCCCGGCGAAGAAAAGGATTCTCCGGAGAAAGCGGAGAAGATTGCTCGCGGGCTTACCGCCATCGATGAAGAAGAGCGGAAGTACCTTGAAAACAATACGATCTCGCGGGAAGACGCGGAAAAGGTGGCAATTGCTGTTAAGCAAGCCCATCCGGTTTTCAAGTCTCTGACTGTTGTTGATGGCGGCGATACTTGGGATTATGAGTATGTGGCAAGTCCCGGGAAGATTAAAGAAGGGCCGGGGAAATCGGAAGAGAAAAGAGAAAAGTATCATCGGAATATGAATGAGAGACGTAAAGCTTTATTGCGGGACGCAAATGTTCCCAAGAGCATGTTATCTCAAGAAGCAAGAAACTTTATTATGCAAACTGACGGTCATAAAGTACCTGAGGGTTATGAAGTTTCTCATAAAAAACCACTTTATATAGAGAAAACAATTGAGGGAAAGAAAGCTTTAGATATAGCTGACAATATGGAAACTATACCTAAAAAAATGCATAGAGACAACCATAAAAAGTGTGGCAAAACATACCATAAATATCCACCTAATAAATACTAAGAGGAGGATGCCTATGAAAATAGATGAAATTATAGAGGCATATAAATATGCGGAAGAAGGTAAAAATCTACCAGAAGAAGAGCGGGTTAAGCGTAATTTTAGTCTCATGAAGAAACTATTATCAGATAATGATCCGGAAATAGTAGATTTTCATTATAATTTATTGTCGAAACGAGAATATGAAGAGCTTTATTATGATGTAAGGGCAGCATTTTTAGAACGCCCAGGAGTAGAAGATTATTTACTAAAAAAGCTTGGAACCGAATCCGACCCCATAACCTTGGCTGATATACTACATTTATTAGGCATTATCGAAAGCTCTCACGCCGCCCCCTTAGCACGGAAATTTGCCAACTCTGACCATGATTATCAACGCGAAATCGCTTTGTATGTGCTTGGATGGGTGGGTAACGAGTCGGATATAACAATCCTGAATAATCATCTTTTAAATGAAGAATCTCCACATCTGCGTATAACGGCGGCAAGTGCTCACCGGCAACTATATTATCGTTGGCCTGAGCTTAAAAACGAACTTTTGCTTAGCCTAAAGAAAGGTTTTGAAAGAGAAAAAGATGATGAGGTTATTGCTTGGATTATTATCATGATTGAAAGTATCGCCTTGAAGCGTCTAGGGCTCCGTGAAGATAAGGAAGACCCTGACTTAATTCATGGCGACATCCAAAAGGCCAAAATAAAAACATCTAAATTTTTAGATGAGTTATCTATTTAGGGGGGGTGCGTTCTTTTTCACCAGTACATTCAGCCACTTCTCCCCCGCCCTACCCGGCGCCACACATCTGCGCTGACCCGGAAAGAGACCAGTTGCAGAGGATTACATCTTCACTTCACCCAATAGCTCTTCAAAATGCCCCAAGACCCTTCTGTTCCCGGCAAACGCCTCGCGGACTTTCGCCTCCCATGCGGCGCCGCTTTCCATAAGGTGGACCCCGTTGTCAAGACAATTTTTTTAGGTTTTAAGATAGGTTATTTCTTACCTCCTTTTGGTTATAGACGTAGTACAAGGGGGGCCGGGGGGAGTTGTTAGCTTTGTGGATATTGTTGGGTAACTCCCCATTGTACATTGAAAATCTACTCACCTCACTTATGCTACCGAAGCCATAGAACCTGTATATACTTCAGCCGGAGTATGATATTGTAATTCTTGATGTGGTCGTTCATTGTTATAGAAGTTGATGTATTTGGCAATCTCCGTTCTGGCGTGCCGAGGGTTTTGGTATTCTTTAAGAT
>DUNX01000105.1 GCA_012839115.1 Bacillota bacterium | reverse complement strand
TCCATGCTTCTTTATTTCCGTATGAATATGTTGCTCCTGAATATGGAGATGGAAAAGCGGCTGGCAATGCAAAAGAAGCACCTGGAGCAGTTGAACAGGACTTGCGAAGGGATCTTGTGGGCTTTGAATTATGCTTTGGACTACCGGGACCATGAGACCTGGGGACACTCCGTCCGGGTGGTGGGTTATGCGGTAACCATTGGCCGGGCAATGAATTTGACCGATGAAGAATTAACCCTGCTGGCCTGGGGCGGTTTTTTACATGACATTGGCAAGATCGGGATACCCGATGCCATTCTTTTTAAAGCAGCCCCTCTTGATGTTAAAGAGTGGGAGATCGTAAAGCGTCACCCGGTCTTGGGACACGAGATCATCAACCAAATCGATTTTTTGCAGGCTACGTCGGAGATCGTCCTCTATCACCATGAACACTATAATGGCAATGGCTATCCCCATGCATTGAAAGGGGAAGAGATTCCTTTGCCGGCCAGAATTTTTGCGGTGGCGGATGCTCTGGATGCCATGACCAGTAACCGCCCGTATCGTCCAGCCCGCAGCTTGGAAGAGGCGCTGGCAGAGATCAGGAGGCTTGCCGGGGAACAGTTTTGCCCCCGGGTGGTCAAGGCCTTGTTTTCCATAGGGAAAAACAGGTTGAAGGCGATCCAGGACAAGGTCGGTGAGGACGGGAGTATTGGGACGTTCCGGGAGGAATTGCCCGGTCTTAGCCTTGTTTTTTAACCGGGAAAATGGAGGATTCTTTTTTATGATGCCCTAAAGAACGGGCTTTTTTTTGTCATTGACGGAGAATGATATAATATTATTATGAAAAAGAGGTCTTTACTGTTGGGAAAAGAATGGCGGCGTGGGCATGTTTGCCTTATTCTGGCGGCGGTCTTGCTCATAAGCGCCGGGGCTTATCTCTATTTTACCGCCACAACCAGGCCTGTACATAAAGAGGGGTTTCTCTTTGGCACTTTAATCCGGGTTACCGCCTATGGTCCGGGGGCCCGGGCGGCGCTGGACCGTGCACTGTCAGAGATGGCCAGGATCGAGGAGAAAATCGCCGGTACGGTGGAGGACGTCAACAGGAAAGCCGGTGAAGAACCGGTGCCAGTGGACGAGGAGTTTCTTGGCTTCCTAAAGACTGTTCTTGCCCGGTCCGGAGAGACGGGCGGTTATTTTAACCCGGCCATCGGACCGCTGGTGGAGGTCTGGGGGTTCGGGCCGGGAAGGACCGGGCGCCTGCCTGCCCGGGAAGAGGTTGAACAGGTATTGCCTTTGCTTGATCCGGAAGAAATAATATTGGATCAGGCAGCAGGCACCGTCTATTTAACCAGGAAAGGTATGCGCCTCGACCTGGGCGGGGTGGCGAAGGGTTATGCGGTTGACCGGGTCTGGGAACTCCTGGCCGGCGCTGGTCTCCGGGGAGCCCTGGTGAACGCCGGCGAGAGCAGTATCCGGGTTTTGGGGGAGCGGCCCGGTGGCGGTCCCTGGCGGGTGGCGGTCAGTCATCCCCGGAAAGAGGAGTGGCTTGGCATTCTGGCCTTGCCGCCCGGGAGTGCGGTGGGAACTTCCGCCGATACCCAGCGTTATATAGTCGTTGACGGTCGCAGGTATTCGCATTTGCTTAATCCTTTTACCTGTTACCCGGCGGCGGACTTGCTCTCTGTTACGGTCATTACCGGGAATGCGCTGGACGCCGATATTTTATCCACCGCGCTTTTTGTGGCCGAAGGCCGGGACAGGCTGGAACTCCTGGACCGATGGGGGGCGGAGGGCATAATGGTGGCTTCTTCCGGGGTGATAATACAAACCCGGGGGCTGGCGGGGTTCTGGTATGAAGAAGACAATCCCCGCTGAGTAAAGCCGGATAATAAAAAAACATGGCAATAAGAGAGTAAGCAATAAAAGAACATAGAACATCCGGTAGAGTCCAATAGGTGGCAAAAAAGCATGCACGGAAAGGAGGTGGCGATTGTGTCCAGGTTCAACGAGTTGAGGTCAACAATCAAGAAGGGCGTTAACAAAGGGGTTAAGGCCGTTAAGAGTACTTCCCGGAAGATGATGGCCGTTACCCATTTGAACAATGAGTTAAGACTTTTGCAGCAGGCCAGGGGGGAAAAGCTGAAAGCCGTTGCCGAACGGACTTGCGCGTTGGTGCGGGAGGGCAAGATTACCCTGGCGGAGCTTGTAGAGATGGTGAAAACGGTTACTCTGACCGAACAGAAAATTGCGGAGATGAAGGAGGAAATCGCCCGGGTTCGCCAGGCTTCCGGGGATTTAACCGAAGAGCAGTTGGCAGAGATCCGGCAGAAAAAAGGGACAGTTGAAGAGTGCAACCACGAGATCCCGGAAGGGGCGAACTTTTGTCCTGTTTGTGGCAGGAAAGTGTGATTAAGCGGTGATTGCTTCAGGAAACAGAGAAAACAGAACAGAGAAAACGAATCATCCCCTTTGGCGTGTGGCGGCAAAGGGTTTGAAAGCGTGTAGATTCCCCTTCATCCCGCGCTTTTTTTTACCGGTTTTTTAGCGAAGAGAAGAAAAAGAGCGTGAGGGCTGAAGCAGGGATCAAGGGGTATTGCCGCGAAGATCCTTTAAGAATCTCTGCGGCAGGAGGCAAAGATGCATAAGCAAAGCGGCGCGTGCGTGTCCACGAAAGAGCAGGACCGCAGGCAAAGGATGTACATAGTCGAAGCAGAATTGCGCAAAGCCGGGTATAAGGCGATTGCCGGGGTGGATGAGGCCGGCCGGGGTCCCCTGGCCGGGCCGGTTGTGGCGGCGGCCGTGATTCTCCCGCCGGCCGTGGGGATTGAGGGGATTAACGATTCAAAAAAACTCTCTCCTGCCCGGCGGGAGCAGATTTACGCCCGGATGCGAAGGGAAAGGATCCCGTTTGCGGTTGGCGCGGCCACCGTGGAAGAGATTGACCGCTTTAATATTTTGGTGGCTTCAAGAATGGCAATGATGCGGGCGGTGGCGAAACTTCCGGCCCGGCCTGATTTCTTGTTAATTGATGGTTATGCCTGGCCGGGAATTGACTTGCCACACCGCGGTTTGATCGACGGGGACGCCCGCAGTCTCTCCATTGCCGCCGCTTCCATTGTCGCCAAGGTAACCCGGGACCGGTTAATGGGTCTGCTTGACCGGAAATATCCGGGTTACGGGTTTGCCAGGCATAAAGGCTATTGTACTCGTGAACACCTGGAGGCCCTGGCCCATTTGGGGTTTTGCGCCATCCACCGGCGGAGCTTCCAGGTGCGGAGCTCGACAACCGGCACGCAGCTTGCCCTGGCTTTTCCGAAAGAAGCAGGGGGGGGAGAGGGATGAATTCTTCTTTCCCCACGGGTATGCCTGGTTTCCTCCGTGGGCAATTGGTCAAGGGTGAAGAAGGCCGGTTGTTTTTGAAGACCGCAAAAGGATTTTTCCCTGTTAAGCTGGAAGGGGAACCAATCCCCCTCGGTCAGGAGTTTACCTTTAAGTTTCTCCGGCACGAGCCCGGCCGGGTGGTCATGGCCCGGTTGTCGTCCTGGGAATACTGGCAGGAGGCGCTCCCTTTTCTGA
>DUNX01000148.1 GCA_012839115.1 Bacillota bacterium | reverse complement strand
TAACGGGTTTGAAAACGGCCACTCCAACAAGGTAATATCAAGTGCTGTCAATCCGAGCAGCAGTTGGACAAAGAAGTATAACCCCAATGACGGTTGGAATATGGTTATAAACATTCGGGGAACAAGGTATGAGGATACAGGCTATTCAGAATAAACCTGTTATTGAAAGATAATGCTGGGATGCTAACAAACCGGCTGAGTAAGAATTATGTTAGAAACAAGATAGAAAATTTACAGATATTTGTTGAATAAATTAGCGATATAGCGATAATAATAACTTATAGGTTATAATTTGGGCAAAAACAAGTTGCATATACAACCTATAAGTAATATACTAATGGTGAGGTTGTTATGGCGAAGCTTTGCAAGGTTTATTATCCAATTGAATTCAATAGCAATAGAATCTATGTACATCCTAAGTTTGAGGACGATATGAAGAAAATACTTGAAAAAAGCGGACTTAAAAAAGGCTTTGCAGAAAATCTCAGGCAGAAACTATATTTTATTGAAAAGGATATGCATTGCAGTACTAAGACCAGGTGGTTGGAGAAACTGCGAGAAGAGGAAGGTTTATACTCAATTAAATTTAAAATGATAAAAAACATAAGGATAATTTGTATGTTTAAAGATGCATCAAGAAGAGAAATAGTTATACTTTTATGCGGTTTTGAAGAAAAAAACAGTAAAAACAAAAGTAGGGATAGCTATGATAAAGGAATAGAAAAAGCCATAAAGAGGAAAAAGGAGATTGAAAGAGGATTTATTTTAGAAGGAGAAGATGGCGATGAATGATAAATTTTTGAAATTAAAGAATGCATGGGACATTTTTGACCGGTATTGCGATGAGCCAATGAAAGAAAGAGTAGAACTATATGATATTTATTATGAGATATCGACTAAAATATATGATTATAGAATTTCCAGAGGATGGTCACAGAAAAAGCTTGCTGAAGTTTTAGGAATAACTCAGGCAATGGTTTCAAAGCTTGAGAGCGGAGAGTATAATTATACTATTGAGCAACTATGGAAAATATCCAAAAAATTAGGATGGACACTAAATGTGAGCTTTGACGGGGCTTGTGAGGATAGTTATTCTGTAGGATATAATGCTGAAAGCCAGATTGAAAGCAACATAAGTCCTACGGAAATCGCATAAAGGGTGGTGGAATAATGATTGATGGGAAAGAAATAAATGCAGACTTTCAGTTTTTAGGTAACCGGGTAAGCTCATTTAGTTTAGAGACAAAAATAGTTGATACAAAAGGTAAAAGAGTAAGTCCTGTTTTTGAATATGATTATTCTATAACTGAATGCGGAAAGACGAATGATAAATATTTTGGGGTTGTCCAATTAAAAATAAATGGCAGAGCCAAGGTGGGAAAAGCTAACCTTTTTAAAATTGATTTGATAATGGAAGGGGCTTTTGTAGGCAATCAAAAGGCGTTGACGATAGAGCAGTTTGAAAAGATGCTTGAGCAAAATGGTATTGCCACTCTTTCTCATATTTCACGTTCCTTTTTACTTAGTGTAACAAGTCAATCCGGGATAAACCCTCCGGTAAGGCTTCCTATGATCAACATAATAGCTCTTAATGAAAAAAAGAAGAAAGAGAAATAAAAGGCTCTAAACCTTTAACTTAAACGAGGTTTAAGAGCTTTTTTCATTTGCTAAAAAATATTGGGAAAATGCTTATTGGGGTTGTAGAACAGAGGACGATTCTCTGTTTTATTCTGGCAGTTTGAAATATACAGTATATTTTATCAATATTATATTTGCAGGATTTAGAAGAAAGATGTTAATGAGTATTTAAAGTAGTGAAATCTTAAGAGTATATTTATAAAAAAACATTTATGAAAACGCTGGTATTTATTTAAATATTGGGTATGGGAATTTTAGGTTTCAAAAGACTTTAAACCTTTTTGCATACATTGGTTAAAAGTCTTTTTCTATGCGTATCAAAATAGAGAACTGTCGACTGTTCTATATATGTTTATTAATCTTGAAACACACGGTATATTTTAGTAATATTATATTGTAGGATTAGAATAAATTTGAAAAAGTAAAATGTGGG
>DUNX01000104.1 GCA_012839115.1 Bacillota bacterium | reverse complement strand
GGCGGCGGAGATCATGGCTGAAAAGCAAGTCCGGCGCCTGCCGGTGATGGAAAACAACCAGTTGGTGGGGATTGTCTCCCTCGGCGACCTGGCTACCCAGGCCAAGTACGATGTGGAACTCGCCCGTACACTGGGGGAAATCTCCGTACCCTCCAGGCCGCGCCAGATGTGAACAGGCCGGCGTTTCTACGCCGGCTTTATAATTCGTCCCTTCCCTCCAAGGCTTTGCCTAAAGTCACCTCGTCGATATATTCCAGGTCCCCGCCGACCGGCAGTCCCCGGGCCAGCCTGGTCAGTTTTATGTTGAAGGGCTTAAGGAGTTTGACCAGGTAGAGCCCGGTGGTTTCCCCTTCCACATTCGGATTGTTCGCCAGGATCACCTCGCGAAAACCGCCTTTTTGGACCCGGGCGAGGAGTTCCTTAATCCTCAATTCCTCAGGCCCAATCCCTTCCAGCGGGGAGAGGACGCCGTGCAACACATGATAGATTCCCCGGAATTCCCTGGTTTTTTCCATGGCGATCAGGTCCTTG
Organism: Bacillota bacterium; assembly: GCA_012839115.1. Classification (GTDB taxonomy): domain Bacteria; phylum Bacillota; class UBA4882; order UBA10575; family UBA10575; genus JAAYGG01. The sequence continues at coordinate 7,112 of DUNX01000104.1, read as the reverse complement.
GGTTCCTCCACCACGCACAAAAGAGTGCGATCACGCGTTTCATCCCGGCAAATCTCACAGAAGGTTTCATCCGTCAGATGGCCGCAGATCTTACAAAAAGCCAGTTTTTCTTTGGCCTCAATCATCGTGGAGGCCAGGCGCGCCACTTCCTCGCGGGGGGAGGTAAAAAGATGAAAGGCCAACCTTTGCGCGCTTTTCGGCCCAATCCCCGGCAGCCGCGAGAGTTCGGCAATGAGTTTCTTCATTGGTGCGGGATAATACTTCATCTTGGTTCAGCCAGTCCTTCGCCTAAAAAAGCCCGCCGGGCAACCCCGGGATCTTCAGATCCCCGGCGGCCTTCGCCATCTCCTGGGCAGAGAGTTCCTGTGCTTTCCTGATGGCCTCGTTGAAAGCGGCCAATAAGAGATCTTCCAACATTTCCCGGTCTTCCAGGGTTTCCGGGTCCAGCGTCACCTTTTTCATTTCCAGAGCGCCGCTGATTTCCAGAGTGACCGCGCCGCCGCCGGCGGTGGCGGTCACGGTTTTTCCCGCCAGTTCCTCCTGGACTTTTTCCATCCGGGCCTGCATCTTCCCTAACTGCTGGAGGGCTTTTTGCATTTTCACCAATTATTCCTCCTCTTCTGATTTAACCACCTCGCCGCCAAAGAGGCGCAAGGCCTTTTGGACCAGTTCCGGCTCTTTTCCGGGGGTTCGGGTTTCCTCCTCTTCTTCAAGAATACACTCAACGGTAAACTTTTCACCGGCCAGCCGGCTCAAGACCTCCTCCACCAGGCGCAAATTATCCGGGCGCTTTACATTTTCCCAGTGGAAACGGAAACCTGGCGCAAACGCCACTACCAGGCGACCCGGGCAGTAGCTACGGGGGGTACCTTCCTTGAGCAAAGCTTCGACCGTTCGTTTTTTCCCGCGCATCTCCTCAAGAAGCCTGTCCCACCAAGGAAAATCTGCGTGCGGGCTGGTGATATCGCTCCCCTTTTCTGCGGCGCCCGCACCCACTGCTCTTTTTGGGGCCTTTTTCTTCCCTTCCTGGGTAGGCGCTTCTTGTGCGTGTGTTTCCGGTGCACGCGCCTCTTGTGTATCTGTCTCCGGTACACGCGTCTTCGACGTACGCCCTTTCACCGCGGGCGCTTCTGACGCACGCGCTTCCAGCGCGCCTTTGCTGCCCTTCTCTTTCTCCCGGCTTACAGTACGGGCGCTGGGAAGGGCCTGGACGGCCTTTTCCACCCGGTCCAGCCGTCCTTCCAAAACCGCGAGGCGCTGGGCAAATGCCTCTCCCCCCGGTTCCTCCTCCAGAATCAGGCGGACCAAAGCCATTTCCAGGGAGAGGGCCCCCTCTGTCCCCCGGCGGATCGCCACCCCGGCTTCGAGAAAGCACTCGACTCCTTTTTTTAAAAACGCGGCAGCAATCTCTCGAGCAAGTTCCCGGGCACGCCCTGTTGCTTCCGGCTCCAGTCCCACCGGCGCCTGCTCCCCCGGGAGTTGCAAAACCAGCAAGTCCCGGAAAAACTCCGCCGCCTGCCGGGCAAAGAGGGCCGGGTCTTTACCCGCCTCTTCCACCTGTTGGACCAGGCGGAAGGCGGCTGCCAGATCACGGCCGGCCACTGCCTCCCCTAAGGAAAAAAGGGCCTCAATCTCAACCAGGCCCAAGACCGCGCGGACATCCGCAGCGGAAAGGCTTTTTTGGGCATGGGCGGCTGCCTGTTCTAGGATGCCAATGGCGTCCCGCATCCCTCCTCCCGCCTGGCCGGCAACTAGGCGCAGCGCCCCTTCTTCCACCTGCAATTTTTCCTGTCCGGCAATGAAGGAAAGATGGCGGTAGATCTCTTCACTGGTCAACCGTTTGAAATCAAACCGCTGGCAACGGGAGAGGATGGTCGCGGGGAATTTATGGCTCTCCGTGGTGGCAAAGATAAAGATGACGTGCGACGGCGGCTCCTCCAAGGTTTTCAAGAGGGCGTTAAAGGCTTCCGCCGTCAACATATGCGCTTCATCAATAATGTATACCTTGTAGTCCCCTTCCACCGGGGCAAACTTCACCCGTTCCCTAAGGACGCGGATCTCGTCGATTCCCCGGTTGGAAGCCCCGTCAATCTCCAGAACATCCATGGAAACCCCGTCGTTAATCCGGCGGCAACTCGGGCAGTCATTGCAGGGGTCGGGGCTATCCCCCCGGGCCTGGCAGTTTACCGCTTTGGCGAGGATCTTCGCAGCCGTGGTCTTCCCTGTTCCCCGCGGGCCACTGAAGAGGTAGGCATGGGCGATCTTGCCAAGGGTTAAAGCATTTCTCAAAGTGCGAACCACATGTTCCTGGCCGGTAAATCCCTCGCTGAAGCTCTTGGGGCGCCACTTCCGGTACAAACTAAGATACTCCAATAGCTTTCCCGCCTTTAATCTAATAGAATCATCTTAATCTAACAGAAGCGTTTATTTTGTGCTCGTTTTTTTGTTTTGTGTTTCTTTTGCGTTAGCTTTTCTGTTTCTCTTTATTCGTTTTTGCCACGGTAAACTCCTTTTTCTCCGCCAAAAAATAGCCTTTTGCGCGCGCCCCCGGTATCTTCATGGATGGTCAAACCCCCACCGCCGGCGGACGGCCTTTTCCAGCCGGGAAAAGAGGAGACGGTCGAAGAAAAGGCCGAGCATGACCACGACAAACATGACGGCAATCACCTGTGCCATATTATTTAATTCCCGTCCCATCATTAAAAGATACCCTAATCCAAGGTTAATAAAGAGAAGCTCCCCGGCCATCAGTGAGCGCCAGGCAAAAGACCACCCCTGTTTCAACCCGATAACAATGGAAGGTAAGGCCGCCGGTAAAATGATCCGTAAGAAGAGGACCGCCCCTTTGGCGCCCATGTTTTTTCCCGCCCTGATGTACAGGGGGGCAACATTTTTTACCCCGCTGTTGGTGGCCACGGTGATCGAAAGGACGGCCCCCATCACCACCACAAAAAGAATCGCCTGTTCACTCAGGCCAAACCAGAGAAGGGATAGAGGTAACCAGCAGATACTGGGTAAGGTTTGCAGGCCTAGCAATAAGGAGCCGACGGTCTCATCCAACCACCGGTATTTCCCAGTCACCATCCCCAAGGGGATCCCGATCGCCAAAGAAATCAGGTAACCGAGGAGAAGCCGCCGGATACTGATGAAGACCGCCAAAAGGTACCTTCCGGACCGCACGCCCGCACCGAGAGTCTGAAAGACCTTTTCCGGAGGAGGCAGCATATATTCGGGCCAGAACCCGCTGTGGGCCAAAAGGAACCAACCCAGGAGCAGAAGAAGATAAAAGACGGTCTTCCCCCAGAAAAAACGCATAAGATCCTACCCCCTTAGCCGGTTACCTGTTCCACCAGTTCCCTGCCGGGATCTTGAACCTGAAAATCCCGTTTAATTTCTGCCGCAAGCTCGGTAAAGAAGGGGCTTTCCTTTTGCCGTGGCCGGCTTGGCGGCAGTGCGTATTCCTGCTTTACTGTGCCGGGCTGACCCGAAAAGAGGATCACCCGGTCGCCAAGGGTAATCGCCTCTTCCACATTATGGGTGACGAAAATGATCGTCTTTTTGGTCCGCCTCCAGATTTCTTCCAGTTCACGCTGGAGTTTTTCTCTTGTCTGGAAGTCCAAAGCGGCAAAGGGTTCATCCATCAAGAGAAGCTCCGGGTCCAGTACCAGGGCTCTGGCCAAGGCGACCCGTTGCTTCATCCCTCCGGATAATTCATGGATAAAACAGTTGGCGAAGTTCTCCAGTTTCACCAGGGCCAGGAAGCGCATGGCCCTTTCTTTACTCTCTTTGGCCCCGAGCTTCTGCAGGCGCAGGCCGAAAAGGACATTTTCCAACACGGTTAACCAGGGAAAAAGGGCCGCTTCCTGAAAGATAATGAGTCTTTCCGCATTGCTATCTTTTTTGGCCTGGGAGGAATAGAGCCGGATTTCGCCGTGATCGGGCAGTTCCAGGCCGGCGATTAAATGCAAGAGTGTGGATTTCCCGCAACCCGAAGGCCCTAAAATACAGGCGAACTCTCCCTCTTGGACCGCAAGGTTGATATTGTTCAAGGCCCGGATCAGGCCTTTGGCACTGGCAAAGGTCTTTGCAACATTTCGGATTTCCAGTTTCAGCCGGGGTTTGGGCCGGTTATAGAGACGGGAAGGTTCCCCCGGTAAAAAAAATGGTGCGCCGGTTGGTTCTTCTTCCCGGTCGTGGTCAGATAAAGTTTCCAAACACGGCAACGCACGGGCTTCGTTCATTTTTCTCCCTCCTGTATCCCATTATTGGCAATATCTGTGGCCAAGTTCTCTGTATTCAATATACTACCCTGGTCAGGAGGAGGTGCATTGTCCAACCGGCTCCCGCTATTTACGGGATTTTGGAATAATCGCCGCCGGCCGCCGCTTCCAAAAAGGAAAGGTCAAAGATACCGCCTAAATCCGGGGGTACTTGCGGTAAAAAACCTACGGCATGGGCTTTTTCCGCGATCGCCAAAAAAGGCCCCGTCATCGGTAAACAGGTGAAGCGGAGCCGGCCGATGGCAGGTTCCAGGACCTCGGGCGGCAGCGGCTGTCCCAGAACTTTAGCCAACTCTTTATTTATTTCCGGAATGAAACGTTCCGGTTCGGCGGTCAATTCCCTTGTCAGCCGGAGGTGCACCCCTACCCATTTGGCCGCCAGTTCCGGGTGGTTTTTGAGAAAAGTAACCGACCCCACCAGATAGGTAGTGGGATAGAGTCCATCCGGCCAAAGGTCATCTTCATCCAGGAAGATATAACCGCCTTCCTGAACCACCAGCCGGGAAACCCAGGGTTCAACGGTCCAGGCCCCGTTGATCTCCCCGCGGCGGAAAAGCAGGATAAGATTGCTGTTACCTGCCGGGTAAAGCTGGATCTTGCCGCCTTCTTCCGAGGTTTTCAGCCCGTGTTCCCTCAGGAAATAACGGAGGGCTATATCCTGGGTATTCCCCAGTTGCGGGGTGCCGAGTCTCAGACCTGCCAGTTCCAAGGGGGAAGAGATCTCCTCCCCTTTCCGCAGGACCAAGGCGGAACCGCCGGCACAAGCCCCGGCCAGAATCCGCAAGGCCTGCCCGTTACTCCGCAGGTATGTGTTGAGGGCCGGATTAGGCCCCACATACGTAAGGTCCAGCCTCCCGGCGAGCAACGCCTCCATGCATGACGGACCGGCATTAAACATGAAAGGCTGGACCTCCACTCCCGGTCCCAATTCCCGGGCAAAATACCCGCCGGCCATCCCCACCAGGGCCTGCGCATGGGTGATGTTGGGGAAGTACCCGACCCGCACTTTGATTTTCCGTGCCGGCGCCGCCTGGGCAAAAAAAACGGTGAAAAGCAGCATGAAAAGAAGGAAAAAAACCTTTTCCCGACGCATAAAAAGACCCCCTTTCACCAGCCAGTATATGCACAAGGGTGAAAAGAGGCTTGAGTCCGGCGGTATTTGCGGCAAAAAATACGTGAGTTTTGTGTGGCAAAAAACTATGTAGGGTTTTATGAAGGAAAATTCTTATCTCTGGAAAATATTACTTATATGAATATAAATTCCCATAAAGATGTCTGCTTATTGAAAAAGATAGGGATTTTCAGGAGGTGTCATCCCGTGTATAACCTGGACCAACTCCTTTCTTACCTGGTCTTTATTACCGTCATTACCTTCATTTTTGAACGGGTCATTGAAAACCTGCTCATCCCGTTTTTCCCCGTCCTGGAGGCAAAACTTGCCCTCAACGCGCACACCGGCGACCTGAGTTCCTCCCGTACGCACGTGCGTGAACCTGCCCGGGAAGTGGCCGTGACCGGCGCCCGCCCGTCCCGCCGCACCCTGGTTCTCCTGCTCCTCATGTTCGGGATTGGATTCGGCCTGGCCCTCGCCAATCCCAGGTTCCGTTTTTTCGCCGGCGGGCTGGGAATGCCAACCGTCCCCATCCTGGACTGCCTTTTCACTGCCGCTTTAATCGCCGGGGGCTCGCAACCCCTGCATTCCCTGGTGGAAAAGGTCCGGCGGAAATAGTAGAATGATGAACGGCTCAACATGCCGGCATACCACCAATAGTCCCCTTTACGAAAGGGGCCCTTAAAAGCGGGCCCCTCTTAAAGGGGGTAATTCAAAGATTCCATTTCTCAATGGAGAATAGCATATCCAAAGCCAGAGCATATGCCCCAATCAACGGTGGATCATCTTTCATGGTTGAATTGACAACCTTAACGGTACCGACAAACTCCTCCAAAACATGCTTGTTCATCTCTTGAATGACAATGTCAACAAATTTTTCACTGACTTTCGGCAGTTCCCCGCCTAAGATAATCAGTTCCGGGTTAAAGATACTGACCAAATTTGCGACGGTGATCCCGATCCCCCTGGCGCTTTCCTCAAGGATCTCTTGGACTTCTTTACGCTCCATAATAGGAGAAGAAAGGAAATCCCCTGCCTTAAGCCTGGACTTGTTTAAACCATATTCTGAAAAAACCTCAGCCGGGAGTTTTTCTTTAATCCGCTCGATAATTGCCCCGAACCCAAAAATTGATTCAAAATAACTAATTTGGCCTTTACTAAATTGGGGTTCATATAAGAGCATATGGCCGATTTCACCGGCATAACCTCTACTCCCGCCGTAAAGCTTGTCGTCAATGATTATCCCGGCCCCGATGCCGACAGACAAGTTCAGGTATACCAAATTATGATATCCCCGCCCGCAACCGGATTCCTTTTCGGCTAACGCAGCGGCATTGGAAATATTCTCGCCGTAACCCACTTCCATTACAATTCCGTCTTCCATTAACTCATTAACAATCGCTGTTATTGTCGGCGGGGTCAAGCCGGTTTCTTTAGCCAGTTCATAGCGGGCGATGGGGCCCATTTTCCGGATGATATTCCGGATCAAAATCCTGTTATAAATCCTCACGTCTATACTGTTACTCGCAATTTTATGCAATCCTAAACACCCTGTTTTTTATATTTTTAACCCTTAAACTTTACTTCACCAGCAACCATGGTCAATTTTATATTGACCTCCCGGTCAAAAACAGTGAGATCCGCATCCATTCCTTCTGCTAAAACCCCCGTCGTTTTCAGTCCTTGCATTCGCGCGGGGTTGAACGTTGCCAATTTGACCG
>DUNX01000103.1 GCA_012839115.1 Bacillota bacterium | reverse complement strand
GGGAAGAAACAAAAAAGCAGGAGGCGAAGGTCAAAGGGTTGTTAAAGAAATTGACAGAAAGACAAGGTAAATAAGACGATTGCTGACACCCGGCGGGTTGTTTGGATGGCCTATTCGAGAGCATTTACACCGAATACCAGATAAAGCCGGGTATTTTTTTATTTGTACACTAAATAATGTTCACTCCCGGCCGATAATATTACTAGGGCTCAATTCTTATGCCATTAACAAATACCAGATAAACCAGTAAAGGATAAGGAGTTCGCGCATGGATCGGGGTAATCATTGGAAAAACGGCCGCCGGAGTATTGGTGTGCTAACTGATTGGGTGGACTCTCAATACCAGGCGAATCTCTTGCGCGGGGTTTTTGACTACGCCCGCGAGCAAGGGGTTCATGTTCTATGTTTTGAAGGCGGGGCGATTAATTCCGTCCGCGAATATGAGAATAATTGTAATGCCATTTATGATCTGGTTGGCCGGGAAAACGTCGATGGGTTGATTGTCTTCTCCGCAGCCATTGGCCATTTTTGCACGACGGAACAGATGGAGGATTTTTTACTTACTTACGCAGAGCTTCCCATTGTCAGCGTGGGCATGGAGCTCAAAGGGATTCCAGCGGTCATGGTCGACAATGCCACAGGCCTGCGGGAATTATTGGTTCACCTCATCAAGGGACACTCCTACCGGAGGTTTGCCTTTATTACCGGCCCCAAAGAGAATCAGGATTCCTTTGAACGGTTCCTGGTTTTCTGCAAGACCCTGCAGGAATATGGGTTGTTCTTTGACCGGACGCTGGTCGCTGAAGGCGATTTTACCCTGGAAGGCGGACGAAGGGCCAGCCGTGAGCTGTTAGCAAAGGATTTAATACATAAAGCCGACGCTATTGTGGCGGCCAACGATATAATGGCTTTAGGATCGCTAATGGAGTTGCGCCATAAAGGGATCTCTATCCCCCGGGAGATCGCTGTTGTCGGTTTTGATGATGTGGTAGAAAGCCTTTATTGTTCACCGCTCCTGACCACAGTCAGCCAGCCCCTGTACGAGCAAGGGCGGTTGGCTGCCGAGATCCTTCTTAAGACTATGCGTGGGGGCAATGGAGAAAAAATCCCGCAAAAGATCATTCTCCCGGCGAAAATGGTCCTCCGGGAATCATGCGGCTGTTTTTCTGAGATGACAACAAGCGCCGGAAACGGAGGGATTGACAGCAGAGGAATACCCACCCCGGATTCTTTTACCCGGCATAAACAAGAGATCATCTCCGGGATCGTGGAGAGTGCGGTATCCCTGCCGGAGATGAAGGAAGCCGCCGGCGAGAAACGGTTGATGAGATTATTGGATGCGCTGGAAGAGCAGATACAAATATCGGCAAGCAAAGACCAGCCTTTCTTGCGAACATGCTACACCCTTCTGGATGAAGCCCTATGGAGGGGGGAGGATGTCTTCTGCTGGCAGATTCTCCTTTCCGAACTGCGGCGGTGCTTACTGCCTTATATTACCAACACCCGGCTTTGCCTGGAGATTGAAAACCTCTGCCACCAGGTACGGGTGATGATTGGCGAAAAAGCCCTTTTAAAAGAGAGGATTAAGTATTATGATTTGCTTCAAACCGAGAAGACCCTGGACCTGTTACGGGAGGAGCTCCTGACCGTTTCGGAACTCCCGCAGTTGCTTGAGGTTTTAGCGCAAAGACTGCCGGAATTGGGTGTAACCAGTTGCTATTTTTCCGAGTATTACGGCGCCCGGACCCCGGACGGCGGTGATTCCCGGTTGATTCTTGGCTATAATGAGCAGGGACGGGTCGAATTGGAAGTTGACCACCCGATAATTTTCAAGACCCGCCATTTGCTTCCTCCGCAGTTGGATTTTCAAGATAAGCGGCGTTCTTTTCTTGTCGCTCCGCTTTGTTTTGGGCAAACGCAGTTCGGTTTGGCCCTTTATGAATTTACCGGCGGCATAGACGAATCTCTTTATGACAGTTTGCACCGGATGATCTGCAGCGCCCTGCAGGGGGTTCTTTTAACGAAGGAACTACAAGTGCGGGAGATCGAGCTTATTGTTCAAACCGAACATCTGCGGAACATGGCCGAGCTGCGCAAGATCATGGAGGGTTTTATTGAAACGATCTCAGTAACCGTGGAGAAACGGGACCCATACACCGCCGGTCATCAGAAACGTGTGGCCCTCTTGGCGCGGGCGATTGCCAACGAGATGGGATTGGCCAGGGAGGAGATTGAGGCGGTGCGGATGGCCGGAATTGTCCATGATTTAGGGAAGATCTATGTCCCTGCCGAGATTCTGAATAAACCAGGACGCCTGCACGATCTGGAGTTTAATTTAATCAAGACCCATCCGCAGGTGGGATATGATGTTTTAAAGGCGATTGATTTTCCGTGGCCGCTCGCGGAGATCGTCCGCCAACACCACGAAAGGTTGAATGGCTCCGGGTACCCATTGGGTCTGGAAGAAGAGGAGATTCTTCCGGCGGCAAAAATCCTTGCCGTGGCCGACGTGGTTGAAGCTATGGCCTCGCACCGCCCGTACCGGCCGGCCTTAAGCATTGATGAGGCTTTGGGGGAGATCGAAAAAAACCGGGGGGTTCTTTATGACCCTGAGGTTTCCGACGCCTGTTTGCGCCTTTTTGCCAAAGGATACAGCTTCAGATCTTAAAACCCCCTTGCCGGAAAGGGGAAACCAGGTTTTTTATTGCAAAAGCGTTTCAGAACCGTACCGGGGTTAGCTCTTTACCCCGGTTGTTTTTCACCCTGGAATTGGAGGGGTTTTTGACGGCGCCGCGAATTATATACTGCAAATAGTTGCGATATGGCGAGGGATATTATATAATATGCCGGGGGAAAAAAATAGAGGTTTTATAGGCGTGGTGCCTCTCCTTCCTTTGCGGTCTGGTTCTTATCATGAACGCCGCTGTTACGGGGATTGCTGGCGGGGGCCATCAAGATGAGAGTTCTCAAGATAGAAGGTGCAGACCCTTGCCGTAAGCAGGGTTTTCCCGGCGGACTTGTGGGTTGCCTATGACGGGCTTTTACAGAAAAGCAATTATATCCTCTTGAGTAAGCTGAGGACCCTCTTTCTCCGGGAAAATGACAAAGGCTGCTTGGTTGAAGAAGTGGAGGAGGGTCTTTTTACTGTTAGGAGCAGAAAATCTCGCCGCAAGACTTCGCAATTGTGGAGGAGGTTTTTAAAGCATACACACGCGCGAGATGGAAGGCGTACGCGCGCATAAGGCAGGTGAGTTTTAATGCCCGCCAATCTAACACCCCAGTACCTGGTGGCGGAAGAAAGATACCGCCGGGCGCGGGATAAAGCAGAGAAGATTGCCGCCCTCGAAGAGATGCTGGCGGTTATCCCTAAGCATAAAGGGACTGATCACCTCCAAGCGGACCTGAAAAGACGCCTATCCAAACTGCGCCAGATGGAAGAGGGGAAAGCCGCTACTAAGAGCGCGGATCCTTTCCAGATTCCCAAGGAAGGCGCAGGACAGGTAGTATTAATGGGTTATCCGAATACGGGAAAGTCGGCGTTGGTCGGAATCCTAACCAGGGCCAAGGTAAATGTGGCCGAATATCCTTTTGCCACCCCGCTGCCGGTGGCCGGGATGATGAGTTACGAAGATATCATGATTCAACTAATCGATCTGCCGCCGGTGACAACAGGAGAGATGCCCCGGGGAATGGCGGGAACTTTGCGCCAGGCGGACCTGATCCTCATCATTGTTGACGGCGGCAGTGACAGTTGCCTCGAACAGCTGACAGGCTGTTATGAACTCTTGCAACAGCGGGGAATTCTGGTTGCCCCCCGGGAGGAACCAGGGCCGCAGGTTAAGACCGCCCGCGACCTGATGGCGGTGATGACCAAATCCGACCTGCCGGGTGCCGGAACCCGTATGGAATTCCTTCTGGAGTTGGGGAAAGAGTTGTCTGCCGCTGACGGGTGGGAAACCGTGGCCGTCTCCGTCAGCAAACCGGAGAGCTTGGAGGTTTTGCGGAAACGCATTTTCACGCACCTGCGCGTAATCCGTGTCTATACCAAGGTCCCGGGAAAAGAGGCGGATATGTCCAGACCCTTTGTCCTTAAAGACGGCGGGACCGTACTGGACCTGGCAGAACTGGTGCATAGGGATTTTCCCAGCCAGTTGAAACGGGCAAGGGTGTGGGGGTCGGCCAAATTCCCCGGGCAGCCGGTGGAGAGGGATTACCGTCTCGCGGATGGCGACATAGTAGAACTCCTTGTTTAGCTGGGCGGCCCAATGGGTCTGCCGGGGCATAACAGGGTTCCGGGTTAATCTTAGTAGAGCGGGAGGAACGGAAATGAGAAGAATTGGTGTGCACGTAAGGAGTTTACGGACTCCAATCATTAGGGAAGGCGATGACGTAGCCCGGATTGTGGTGGACACTCTCCTGGATTCCCTTAGGGAAGACCGGTATGAACTCATGGACCGGGATGTGCTGGCGATCACCGAGTCGCTGGTGGCCAGAGCGCAAGGGAATTACGTCACCCTTGGCGAGGTGGAAAAGGATTTAAAAGCCAAGTTTCCCGGTGAAGAAATCGGCGTGGTTTTTCCCATTTTAAGCAGGAACAGGTTCTTCCTGATTCTCAAAGCGATCGCCAGGGCTTTTTCCCGTGTTTATCTCCTGTTGAGCTATCCCTATGATGAGGTCGGGAACCCCATTATGGATATGGAACAGATGGATGAGGCAGGGATCAACCCCGGTACCGATTTTCTTACGGAAGAAGATTACCACCGGCTGCTGGGTGCGGGGTTTAAGCACCCCTTTACCGGTATTAATTATATTGAACTTTACAAGTCGGCAGCAGTTAATGATAATATTGTTATCGGGTTTGCCAATGACCCGGTGGCGGTTTTAAGGTTTACCCAGGATGTGTTGGCCGCCGATATTCACAGCCGTGCGCGGACGAAACGGCTTTTGCGGAAGGCCGGGGCCCGGAGGGTTTTTAGTCTCGACGAGATCTGTACGGCGTCGGTTAACGGCGACGGTTACCATCCCCAGTTCGGACTCCTTGGCTCGAATTTCGCGGCTGAAGAGAAACTCAAACTCTTTCCCAGGGACGGGCAGGCTTTTGTCGAGAGCGTCCAGGAGCGGGTTAAAATTCTCACCGGTAAACATGTGGAAGTCATGATTTACGGGGACGGGGCCTTTAAAGATCCCGTAGCGAAGATCTGGGAGCTGGCGGACCCGGTGGTGGCCCCGGCCTACACCAGCGGCCTGGACGGAACGACCAATGAGATCAAACTGAAATACCTGGCCGACAGCGAACTGAGCGGACTCCCGAAAGGCGAGATCGACGAAGCGATGAAAAGGCGGATTAAAGAGAAAAAAACCGCCCTGGTGGGGCAGATGGTAGCCCAGGGTACGACCCCCCGGCGGTTAACGGACCTCCTGGGCAGCCTGGCCGATTTATCCAGCGGCAGCGGGGACAAAGGTACGCCTGTGGTTTTGATCCAGGGGTATTTTGACGATTATTCGGTGGATGATTCGGCAGGCAGTCTCACGTCCGCAGCACGGGAGGTTATATGAGCAGTGCGCAGCCTTGCTTCCTCAGTACAGATGGCTATCTCAGCTGTGTGCGGGGATTACTGAAAAACCGAAGCAAATAACTGGTTTGCCCATTGGACCGATTGGAGGAAAAACTTGGGGATTTTTTCTTCTTTTAGATTGAGCCGGCTGGAATACCTGTTTACCTGGATCCAGTCGGCTTTTTCGTAGGCCAGTATTAGGCGGTAGACCTCGCCGAAAAGATTCATCCTTCCGGTCAAGGCATCCTTTATCTCGTTGGAAAGAGGGAGTTCGGCCAGGATTTCTTGCATGGGCTGGTCCAGGAAGGCGTCGATCAGCGAGAGCAAGCCCATAAGAAAAAACTCCGAACTGCGGTTTTGCAGACCGATTATGGTGGCGATTAGCTCTCCAAACCTGGCCCTGATCACCGAGTGGGTTATTAACTCATCGGGTTTCTCCTGGCCCATGCTGGATAGAGCCAGGAGGGTAATCCATTTTTGGATTTCTTGGAGCCCCAGGATTACTAAGGCCTGTTTGATTGAGTTTATCCGGCTGCGAAAACCGAAAACAGCCGAGTTGACCAGTCGCAGCAGTTTGTAAGAGAGCGAGAGATCCGCCGTGACAATCCGGGTGATATGTTCAAAATCCGGCTCGGTCCTGTGCAGTTCCTGCAAGATACGGAGGTAAGTAAGACGGTGGGAGGGGATGTCTTTCCTGCTGACAATATGCGGGCGGCAAAAAAAGTAGCCCTGGAAATAGGTATAGCCTAACTCCAGGGCATTTTGGAAGTCGTCGATGGTTTCCACCTTTTCCGCCAGCAGTTTTACTCTGCTTCCGGCAAATTTTTCGGCCAGGGCGGCCCGGTCTTTTTTTGCGGTGGCCAGAAAATCCACTTTAATAATATCCGCCATCTCCGTCAATGCAGCGCGCTCTTTGTCGAAAACAAAGTCGTCCAGGGCCAAAAGATAACGGGAGTTTTTCAGTTTTTGACAGGCATAGAGGATCTCTTCATCCAGTATTACGTCTTCCAGGATTTCCACGCCAACAAGTTCCGGCGGAAAGATGGTGGGGATTTCGTTTTTGATCATGTTGGCGGTAAAATTGATGAAGGCCGGTTTGCCGCCGGTCAAAGCCTCAATTCCAAAGAGCATAAAGCTGTCGGTGATGACCCGGGCGGTAGCCAGATCACCGTCCGTACCGGAGTAGTAGTTTTCCAGGCCATGACGGAAAAGAAGCTCATAGGCGAATACCTGCTGCCGGCTGTTGAAAATTGGCTGTCTGGCAACGAATACTTCCATCTCGGGAAACCTCCTGTCCGGCTCGGCAAACTTTTATACCTCTATTGTACTAAATTTCCCATCATTAGTAAAGTTAAACAAGGAAAAATCTTATGTTAGGTTTCTTTCTTCTTCCTGCAAGAGTTCACCGGTGATTTCTCTTTCCAAGGCCAGGAGGGAGTAATCATCAAGGCGGCGCCGGGAACGGGGAATTGGCACCGCATAGCGGCTCCGGACAACTGTGGGTTTGGCGGAGAGGAGATAGATCTCATCAGCCAGCAAGAGGGCTTCTTTAATATCGTGGGTAACATAGAGGACCGTCCGGGGTTCCGCTGTCCAGAACTGCAAAAACTGGCGAATTAATTCCAACTTCAATCCCAGATCGAGGGATTTGTAGGGTTCGTCCATCAGGAGTAGGCGGGAAGGATAGGCCCAGGCGCGGGCCATGGCCGCCCGCTGGCGCTGGCCGCCGCTTAACCGGCGGGGATAGGAGTCTCTGTAGGCTGTGAGTTCCACCCGTCGGAGGACGGCAGTAACCTTCGCTTCCACTTCCGCCGGGGGAAAATGGTCTTTTAGCACAAAAGCGATGTTATCCGCCACGGTTAACCAGTCGAGGAGGCGGGGTTCTTGAAAAAGGAAACTGACGGCCTTGCCGTCCAAGCCGAGAATCTCCCCGCTGTCCGGCGAAAGGGAGCCGGCGAGTAAAAGGAGGAGGGTGGTTTTACCGCATCCGGAAGGACCCAGGACGGCGACGATCCGGTTCTTCTCCACCGTCAGGGAGATCCCGTCCAGCACCCGCAGGCTCCCGTAGGATTTGGTGATTCCTTTCAGAACAAACTCATTTTGCGCCAATGTCAATTCATCCTTCACCGCCAAGCAATCCCTTTCTCCACCAAATTCTCGAGGACCCGGTCGAACAAGAGCCCGAGGAGGACCACCACCAGGGTCCAGGCAAAAACCTCCGGGGTCTGCAAGAAGACCCGGGCCGTGTCCATCCGGGCGCCGATCCCCAGGGCGGGTGCGGCCATTACCTCCGCGGTTACCGTAACCTTCCAGGTCAGCCCCAGACCGCTGGCGGCGGCTGTGGCCAGGTAGGGGATGATCGCCGGCAGGTAAAGCCCGCGAAAGATCCGCCAGGGCTTGACCTGGTAAATCCGGGCCATCTCCACCAGTTGGGGATCGATACTCCGGATCCCGTCCATCACATTCTGCGCCACCAGCGGAAAGACCACCAAAAAGGTGACGAAGACAGCTACCAGATCCGCGCGGAACCAGATTAAGGCCAGCAGGATCAGGGAGACCGAAGGAGTGCTGCGCATCGTCACCAGCAGCGGGCGGAAGATAATCCCGAAGGGGCGGCTCAGCCCGGAGAAGAGCCCCAGCACCAGCCCGGCCAGGTAAGAGAGGCCAAAGCCGGCAAAGCCCCGCAGCAAGGTGGCGCCCAGGCTTCGCCAAAAAGCTGCGCTGGTAAGAAGGTTTTTTAGCGCCCGGAAAGTCGCAGCCGGGCCGGGCAGGATAATCTCCTTCCCGGTCAGCGCTGCGGCCACGAACCAGAATAATACCAGCCCCAGCAGGGAAAGAAAGGTCAGAGTCTTATTTTTGTTTTTGCTATTGCCTTTGCTTTTATAAACGCAAATAGAGCCCGGAATCGGGGAGCTTTCCCCCTGTCGTCCCGGGGTTGAATTCGTAAAGTTTCTCCAGGTAATGGTCGATCTCCTCCTTGATCTCCCACGCCGGTACTAAATGCAGGTTGCAGCGGGGGATGGCTTCGCGCGCGGCCGCTGCGGAAATGAGCAGGTGCTTCTCGGCGTACCGGCCGGCCTCGTCCGGGTGGTTGTTGACCCAGGCGGAAGAAGCGGCGGCCGCGGCTAAAAAATCTCCCACCAGTTCAGGGTTTTTCTCAGCCAGTTCCGCCCGGACCACCAGACAGGTCTGGGGATATGAGTATTCTTTTTGCTCCAGGCGTTTCCATGCCTCCTGGTAGTCCAAGAGAACGGTCACCTCCGGGTTCTTCCGGATTACTTCAGTGGCCCAGGGTTCGGGCAAGGTCGCCAGGTCAACTTTTCCGGCGATGACCAGTTGGGCCAGTTCCACCGGGGCCGCGTAATACCGGAGCTTAAGATCCTCCTCCGGATCCAGGCCTTCGGCCGCTAAAAAGTAGCGTAGGAGGATATCCGGTGTTGTTCCCCTGCCGGTGACCGCGAGTTCACGGCCTTGCAAACCTTGCCAGCTTTGCACAGAAGGATCCCCTCCGACAATATACATCACTCCCCAGTTGGTAACCGCCGCCAACCGGATCCTGACCCCCCGGTTGTAGAGGACGGCTGCGAGATTGGTGGGGAGGGCGGCGATATCCGCTTCTCCCGAGACCAGCCGGGCCGTTAATTGCTCCGGTTTGGTGGCTACGGAGTAATTCAGCTTCACCCCGGATAGTTCCGGCTCTTCCGCGATCATTTGCAACAGGGAGAGGCCGGTCGGGCCGGAGAGGACCATCACATTGAGTTCCGCGGGTTGATCCTCCCGGCCGTCCAGGACGGCAGGGATGAAGAACAGAACCAGCAGGGCGAGAATGGAAAGGGCTGCTTTTTTAAACATTTCTCTCATAAACCTCCTGTTTGCCCGCTTAGGCCTTGGTTAGGGCCGCCCGGACCTTTACTCCCGGGATGGAACCTAGTTGGCCGGTGAGGGTATTGATTGCGTCGTTGGTTCCGTCCACCAGTATGGCCAGAACAGCCACGTTCCGCGTGCGGTAAGGAACTCCCAGCCGGCCGATGACAATATCCCCGGCCTGGCTGATATAACTGTTCAGTTTTTCCTGGACCTTTTGCGGGTCTTCAATGACAATGCCGATGACGCCCACCCGTTTTTCTTCCATGGTGGAACCTCCTTTAACCTCCTATGGATTGATGTGGGTTGTGTGTATAAGGTATATTTGTAGCGAATAATAGAAAAGCCTATCCCAAAGGATAGGCCGGAAAAGACGATATTTTTCCGTCCTTCGCTTCAGGGAACCCTTGGCTTCAGGCGGAGCTTGATTACTATCCTTATTGTAACGCAGCCCGCCGGGAAAAGCAATGAAAATTTTCACAACGGGCATATGAAAGAGAATTACCGGTTTTTTTAATTATTGACATATGCCCAAAAGTGTTTTAAACTTAAACTTAAACTTAAACATAAACAAAACAGCAGCGCCCGGAGATGATAAAAAACGGGGAGGGTGGAATGAAACAGGCACGAATAAGTCATTTACGAGCAAGTCACTTACAAGTAAGTCACTTACAAGTAAGTGTGGTAGTTGATAACTGGGTGGCGCAACGGGATTTCCGGGGCGAGCATGGCCTGGCCTTTTGTATTGAAAAGGACGGGAAGTCTTTTCTCTTTGACACCGGACAATCCATAGAAATATTCACCCATAACGCTGCGGCCTTGGGGATGGACTTTACCGCCTTGGAAGGGGTCTTCCTCAGTCACGGCCATTATGACCATACCGGGGGGCTGCCGGCAGTGGCCGGCGGCAGGCAAGGCCTTCCGGTTTATCTCCACCCCCGGGTGTGGCAGGAAAAATACGCTGCCGGTGAAGAAAGACCGCGGTATATCGGTTTGCCCTGGCAGCGGGAGGAACTTGAGCAAAAGGGCATGGTCTTTTTTTCTTCGCCAAAACCGGTGGAGCCGGCGCCAGGCTTGATGCTCAGCGGTGAAATCCCCTTCAGCACTGACTTTGCCGGACGGCCGCAAGGTTTTCTTTTAAAGCAAAAAGAAGGCTTTCGCGATGATCACATCCTGGATGAACAGGCGCTTTTCATCAAAGGACCGCAGGGTTTGGTGGTACTTTTAGGCTGTGGTCACCGGGGGGTGGTGAATACCCTCCGCCAGGCGGTCAAACTGACCGGGGAGAGGGTACAGGCGGTCATCGGCGGTATGCACCTGGAGGAGAGCAGCCCGGAAACAATTGCCGCCACCGCCGGTTACTTGCGGGAAACCGGCGTTGCCCTGGTTGCACCCTTACATTGTACAGGACCGGAAGCAGTCTTTACCCTCCGGGAGATCTTGGGGCAGAGACTGAAACCGGCTGGAGCCGGGACGATTTTTGAGTTTTAAAGAGGATTTCGCGGGAAAGTTTCTATAGAAAAAAAGATGAGGGGGATTTTGGTTGTCGACAGAAAAAAAAGTCATTGAAAAACTGGCGCCCAATAAATTTAATAAAATAGGCCATGTAATTGCGGTAATGAGCGGTAAGGGCGGGGTCGGCAAATCTTCCGTAACCTCGCTGGTTGCGGTGGAACTGGCCCGCCAGGGGTATAAGATAGGGGTTCTTGATGCGGATATCACCGGTTCCAGTATTCCTAAGATGTTTGGGCTACACGCGAAACCCGAAGCCACCGAATTCGGTCTCCTGCCGGTCGAGAGCCGGCTGGGGATCAAGGTCATTTCCATCAATTTGTTGCTGGAGAATGAAGAAGATCCGGTAATCTGGAGGGGACCGCTTCTGGCCGGAACGGTTAAGCAATTTTGGACTGACGTGGTTTGGGATGTTATCGATTACCTGGTGGTGGATTTGCCGCCGGGAACAGGGGATGTTCCACTTACGGTAATGCAGAGCCTCCCGGTAGACGGTTTGATTGTTGTTACGTCCCCGCAGGAGCTGGCGGTGATGATCGTGAAGAAGGCTGTGAAAATGGCGGAAATTCTAAAAGTCCCCCTTTTAGGACTGGTAGAAAATATGAGTTATGTGCAGTGCCCTAACTGTAAAGCAACTATTGAACTGTTCGGCCCGGGACGGGGGGAAAAAGAGGCCGCACAGGCCGGGTTGGCTTTTTTGGGCCGCCTGCCGGTGGATCCGGAATTTGCCGCCCTTTGCGACCGGGGAGAAATAGAAAAATATCAAGGTTTTTCCGCATTGGATCTTTCCGCGGTATTGGAAAAGGTTGGATAAAGCCCGGATATGTGGCTATTATGCAAAATATAAAAATACCGGAGCAAGTGGCATGGTTAAGGAGGCTTTGGAGGATTTACGGCAGGCTTTCTAAAATTGATAGCCCTA
This sequence comes from Bacillota bacterium, assembly GCA_012839115.1. Lineage (GTDB taxonomy): Bacteria > Bacillota > UBA4882 > UBA10575 > UBA10575 > JAAYGG01. The sequence continues at coordinate 512 of DUNX01000103.1, read as the reverse complement.
CGGCTATTTTGGGAAGGAGGGAGTTGACAATGCCGGGACGGGACGGAACAGGGCCGGTTTCGCCAATTGGCGGCGGAAGAGGCAGACGTAGAGGAGGCGCCGGGCAAAGAGGCGGCGGAGGTTTTGGCGGCAGCCGGGGCGCTGGGCTCGGGGAGTGTATTTGCCCTTCTTGCGGACGCACGGTTCCACACCAAATTGGAGTTCCCTGTTTACAAATGAATTGCCCTGATTGTGGAAGCCCGATGACCAGAAGGTAAGCTTTTTCATATACAAAGCTGTTTGTAACGGCATCGGCTCGTCGCGGAGGCGCGAGAACAGAAAAAGAGAGGGGAGTAACCTATGGAAAAACTCTCACATGTACGGGAAGAACTCTGTGCCCACCTGCCGTACACTGTCTTTAGTTCCGCTTTTGGCTTGATTGTGGTGGGTATTTTAAGTTTTGTCGCTTTTTTCTTTGACGAAACACGGTTTCCGGAGGCATCCGCCGGGTTGTTCCATATCTTCCATCCGGT